>CADCPG010000134.1 GCA_902803255.1 uncultured Ruminococcus sp.
AACCCGAAAGTCATCGTTCTCTGCACCGCCGGACGCGACACCGTGGAGAACATCACGAGCTACACAAATACGATGAGAGCCTACTCGAGGAACGTCGAGGCCATCGCGCTCAGCACTCAGCTCTACGACCCCGCGGAGCTCCGCGAAAAGATCGTCACAGCCGATCTCATCATCGTCGGAGGCGGCCAGAGCGAGTATATGATGGACACCTGGAAGAAGTTCAAAGTGGACGAGTATCTCACCGAGGCCTACAACAGCGGAGTCGTCTGCATCGGCGCGTCCGCCGGAGGCATGTGCTGGACATACGCCGCCTGGAACGACTTCTACGAGCTCCCCGAATCGGTATACAAGTGGTTCTACGGCCTTGACGTCGTCCACATGTACTACGGCCCGCACTTCTCCAACAGCGACCTGTGGCGGAAGTTCGACACCGAGATCGTCAAGCTGAAGGATCCGAAGTACAACGTCGGGTACGCTATGGAAAACGGCGCGGCCTTCGTCATAATCGACGGCGAGATCGTGAAATCGATCCGGGAGAGCGGCACCGAGCATATATACGAGTACAGGTACGCGGACGGCAAATGGACCAAGTCGGAATTTGCCTATACCGACTGACGGCGAACGCAGGCTGACCGAAAGGAAGTAAGCATCATGAAAAAGAGGATAATACCGTCGCTGCTGGCGCTGCTCATGATCTTCGGAACAGGGCTCATCCCCTTCAGCGGCCGCGTCCGTGCGGCGCTCGTCTATCCCGAGCTGATCATCACCGAGATCGGGGCCGACCAGTACGGTGAAGCGACAAACGCGAAAAACACAAACTCAAAATTCAGCGGCGGTTCCGCCGCGCGGGACGTCTACGAATTCATCGAGATCTACAACAATTCGGACAAAACGGTAAATATTTACGACTACATGCTCGCATATCAGGGCACCGGGTCCGACGACGCCGATTTCTTCGAGAGTTCGATCCAGGAGTACACTCCCTTCCATCCCGGGAAGGACTGGACCGACGCCCCCTACGGAGCGACGGCGAAATACTGGTCCGATAACCGGGCATATCCCGAGAATCCCTCCTATGAAGGCGGAGAAATAGCTCCCGGAGAGGTCTTCGTCGTCTGGATGTACAGCGAGAACTCCCACATGCTCAACTGCACTGTAGAGCAGTTCAGGACGTTCTGGAGCATCCCGTCCGCCGCGAAGGTCTTCCTGCTCGACGCCGACGGAGCCGACGCCGAGATGAACTTCAGCATAAAGAACAGCAAGACCGGCACCTACGCGATAATGGTCCAGTCAGAGCGCTTCCCGAAGCGCCGCTCCTCCGACTCAGCCTTCTATCCGGAGTCAGACAACAAGCATCACAACTACTACAAAAAGACTTATGACGAACTCCCTGAGGTCATCTCCTGGGCCGTCGTCGACTACAAGACCGAGCCTCTGGCCGGGTTCGCCGCCGCCAACGGGGGCGAGAACTCGAACACCAACTTCACCCTGAAGTATATGCCCGAGGTCGAGGGAGCGGCCGAGGGGAACGGCTACCGGAAGACGTCTTTCGCGTCCGGCAAGCGCGCGCACCTTTCGGAGATCTCGCCCTACTCCGGTGCGACCGTCGGCACCCTTGACGCCGCGCAGACCGCCGCGTTCGCGAATACCCGGACCGCGCACGTCAGCGGCGTAAAGAGCCATGAGATCTACACCGATCCCGAAAACAACGACAAAAAGCCGGATCTGCTGATAACGAGGATCTCGCCCGACCAGTTCTACCTGGCCGACGGCAATACAAATTCCGGGTACAAAGCCGGCCAGGACCCATACGAGTTCATCGAGGTAGTAAACAACTCCGGAAAAGAACTGAACATCTTCGACTATATGTTCGGCTATCAGGGGAGCAACGCCGCCGCCGTGTCGACATACTTTGAGCGGCTGATCCAGGAATACACCGCTCTCTATCCCGGAGAAGACTGGACCGACGCCCCGTACACCTACCACGACAAGTACTGGACAGGCGGAGCGAAGCGTCCGTCCAATCCGGATTACGAAGGCGGTCGCCTCGCAGCCGGAGAGGTCGCCGTCGTATGGTTCTACAGCTCCGATTCCCACTCGCTCCATGCGCAGCTCGCGGACTTCCGCTCATTCTGGAAGATCCCAGAGTCGACTAAGGTCTTCCTCATCGACGCCGACAGCAGCCGCGACAAGAACTTCAACATAAAGAATTCGGACACCGGGACATACGTGATCCTGAAGCCTTCGACCAGATATCCGCAGCGACGCTCCGACGACGCGACTCTCGACACCGAAAACGCAAAGCGCTTCTGGAGCCTGGATCTGACCTATGCCGACATGCCGGAAGTGGTCTCCTGGGCCGTCGTAGATTTCGGCTGCTACGAGCCGCTCTACAGCTACAGCAACAAGAACACCACGACGAGCCAGCAGAACAACTACACTCTGCGCTACGCTCCCGGCGACGCCGGCGATCCGCAGTTCATCAACGGATTCAAGACGACTTCGTTCGTGTCTCCCAAGCGCTGCCATCTGTCCTCGGTATGCAGCAAGTACGCCGAGGCATCGGTAGGCGTCCTCGACGACGCCCAGAAGGCCGCTCTGGCAAAACAGCAGCCCTGATCCGGCTGTAGGAGGAGGAAAATCGGACGTCCGGGGCTCCGGATAAGGCCCCGGACGGTCCCGGACGATACACCGGTACGATAGAAAAGCTGACGAAAAAGCAGCACGGTCTGCTTTTTCGTCAGCCCTTTTTTGTCCTGTTCTATCCTTTGAGATACTTCAAAATATGTTCGCAGCAGGGCAGCAGCCGGTCTTTCCAGGCATTCGGATCGCA
>CADCPG010000135.1 GCA_902803255.1 uncultured Ruminococcus sp.
CCCGGATCGGCGCCGAGCGCCTCGATGACAGTTGCCGAAATGTCGCAGAAACCGGTCCTGGTGCCGAGGTTCCTGCCCTTCGCGACATGCGGGCCGGCGGCGATGAACGGAACGTATTCGCGCGAATGGTCGGTCGAAGGCGTCGACGGATCGCAGCCGTGGTCGGCGGTGATGATCAGCATGTCGTCGCGGCGGAGCAGGGGAAGCAGCTCGCCGAGCCGTCTGTCGAAGTCGGTCAGGGCGGCGGCGTAGCCGGCGGTGTCGTTCCGGTGGCCGTACGTCGAGTCGAATTCGACGAGGTTCACGAAGCAGAGTCCGTTAAAGTCGCGGCCGGCCAGCTTCAGTGTCTTGTTCATGCCGTCACTGTTCGATACGGTGCGGTTGCACTCGCTCTCCTTTATGCCGCGGCCGGCGAATATGTCGTAGATCTTGCCCACCGATATGACGTCGCGGCCGGCCTCCGCAAGGCGGTCGAGCATCGTCTCGGACGGCGGCAGGATCGAGAAATCGTGCCTCTCGGGCGTGCGGAAATAGGGGAACTCGCCGTCGAAGGGCCGTGCGATGACACGGCCCACTCCGTGCTTCCCCGTGAGGATGCCGCGGGCGGTCTCGCAGATGCGGTAGAGCTCGGGCACCGGCACGACGGACTTGTGCGCGGCGATCTGGAAAACGCTGTCGGCCGACGTATAGACGATCAGCGCCCCCGTCCTTATATGCTCGGGTCCGTAGTCGCGGATGACTTCGGTGCCCGAATACGGCCTGTTGCAGAGCACGCGGCGGCCGGTGAGCCGCTCGAACTCAGAGATCACCTCTGGCGGGAAGCCCTGGGGATATGTGGGCATAGGCTCTTTCGATA
Source organism: uncultured Ruminococcus sp. (assembly GCA_902803255.1). Classification (GTDB taxonomy): domain Bacteria; phylum Bacillota; class Clostridia; order Oscillospirales; family CAG-272; genus CAG-390. The sequence goes on from CADCPG010000135.1 coordinate 857, forward strand.
CCAGTCCCGCGATCTCCCAGTGGCCGGTCGTCGTGTCCTTGCCGGCGGACAGCTCCTGCAGCCTGCAGTAGGTTCCGCGGGGCCTGCCGTGCTTTAACGGGCCGCCTACGCCGTCGATATGGAAGAGGCCCAGCCTGCCGAGGTTGGGGCAGTCAAAAGCCGGGTGCTTCATGACGGCCGCGACGGTGCTGCTGCCGGCGTCGCCGAAATCGGCCGCGTCGGGGGCCGCTCCCACTCCGAAGCTGTCAAGCACGATGATGAAAACGCGCCTGAATCTGCCGTATCCGCGGCTGTTCTGCGCAATTCCGCTGTCCTTCTCTTCCGGTCTTACCGTTTTATTCGGCATTGTTACAGTCCTTTTCTGAGTTTCCCTTATTCTTCGGCTATGTTCAGCGCGATCTCCATCATGGCGGTGAACGACTTCTCGCGCTCCTCCGCCGTGGTGTTTTCCTCGGGATAGACGAACGAGTCGCTGACGGTGCAGATGCAGAGCGCCTTCTTCCCCGCTCTCGCGGCGTTGCAGTAGAGCGCCGCCGACTCCATCTCGATGCCCAGCACTCCCATCTTCGACCACTCTTCCATGCCGGTGCCCGAATCGTTGTAGAACACGTCGGAAGACAGTATGTTCCCTACGCGGTAGTTCACGCCGGCCTTTTCGCATTCGGCGGCGGCCGCAGAGAGCAGTCCGAAGTCCGCTATCGGGCTGAAGGTTCCGGGCAGGCCGAACTGGGCGGCGAAATTGCTGTCGGTGCAGGCTCCCATAGCCAGGATCATGTCCCTCGCGTGAAGTTCGGGCGAATATGCCCCGCACGAGCCGACCCTGATAATGCTCGAGACGTCATAGAAATTGTAAAGTTCGTACGAGTAGATCCCGATTGCCGGCTGTCCCATACCGGACGCCATGACCGACACCCTTTTTCCCTTGTAGTATCCGGTATATCCGTGCACTCCCCTGACGTCGTTCACGAGCTCGGGGGAGTCGAGGAACGTCTTCGCGATGAATTCCGATCTTTTCGGGTCGCCCGGCATCAGAACCGTCCTGGCGAACGCCCCGTACGGCGCCGAGATGTGAGGGGTGGGTATATTTGCCATATCTTCTCTTCCTTTCTTCAAGGTCCCGGATCACTCCGGCTTGACTTCCATGGCCTTGACGGCCTTGACTATCCTCGACGTTCCGAGCCTCTCGGCGCCGAGGTTCATGTAGTCGTCGGCGTCCTTGAGCGTCGATATGCCGCCCGCCGCCTTGACTTTAACGTCCGGACCCGAATACTTTCTCATCAGCGCGACGTCCTCGCGGGTAGCGCCGCCCGTCGAGAATCCGGTGGAAGTCTTTATAAAGTCCGCTCCTGCTTCTGTCACCAGCCTGCAGGCCGTGATCTTCTCCTCTTCGGTCAGCAGACAGGCCTCGATGATCACCTTGAGTATCCGGCCTCCGCAGGCCTTCTTGACCGACGCTATGTCGTCTCTCACGTAGTCGAGTCTGCCTTCCTTGAGGGCCCCGACGTCGATGACCATGTCGATCTCGTCGGCGCCGTTGTTGACGGCGTCGCGGGTCTCGAACTGCTTCACCGCGTTCGTCGTGTATCCGTTGGGGAATCCGACGACGGTGCAGACCGCGATCCTGTCGCCGACATACTCCTTCGCTCTCCTCACGAACGACGGCGGGATGCATACCGACGCGGTACCGAACGCGATGGCGTCGTCGCAGGCACCCTTTATCTGCTCCCAGGTCGAAGCCACACCGAGCAGCGTGTGGTCGCAGTGTGCCAGGATATCCTTCATGCTGTGTGTCATTTTTTCTCTCCTTTTTCCTGTCTTTTACGGCTGTCAGATTATGTTCAGAACATAGAATTTCAGATACGAGCTCTCGTCCGCCCCGAAGAGCGCCGGATGGTCGGGCGGCTGGCCCCTGCTCTCGGCTATCCTCACCGTGCGCCCGCTTGCCGCGGCAGTTCCGCGCAGCATGCGTTCGAACATCTCGCGGGTTATGAAATGCGTGCAGGAGGCGCTGACGAGGAAGCCGCCGCTCTTCACCAGTTTCATCCCTAAGAGGTTGATGTCGGCGTATCCGCGCAGCGCGCCGGGTATCTCGGAGACGCTCTTGCAGAAGGCCGGCGGATCGAGGATCAGCATGTCGAAGCTCTTCCCCGCGTCGCGCAGCTCGCGCAGCAGGGCGAAGACATCGCACCGCTGCTCGGTTATGACGTCTCCGAATCCGTTCATCGAAGCGGCCTCGCGTACCGTCTCCAGCGCCCTCTCGGATATGTCGGCCGCCGTCACCGCCTTCGCTCCGCCGGCGGCGGCGTTGAGCGAGAACCCGCCGCTGTTGCAGAAGCAGTCGAGTACCTCGGCGCCCGCCGAATATCTCCTGACCGCCAGCCTGTTCTCGCGCTGATCGAGAAATCCGCCTGTTTTCTGGCCCTCAGCCAGATCGACGGGGATCTTCAGCCCGTTCTCGGTGATGACGGTGCGGGGATCGAACTCGCCGCGCAGCGGTCCGGACCTCAGCGGCAGGCCCTCCTTCGCACGCGCCTCGGTGTCGCTCCGCTCATATATGCCGCGCGGTGCGAAGACCTCGCACAGGGCGTCGGCGATGAGCTCGCGGTCGCGTTCGGCGCCGAGCGTCAGAAACTGCACCGACAGGAGGTCGCCGTATTTGTCGGCGATGAGCCCGGGCAGGCCGTCGGCTTCGGCGAAGACGGCCCTGAAGCTGTCGCCGCATCCGGCGCGCCGGCGGTATTCGAGCGCCCTGCGTATCCTCTCTATATAGAAATCCCGGTCGGGAACGGTGTTTTCGTTCTCCTGCCCGCGGATCATGATCCGCACGAGGATCTTCGAGCCGTGGTTTATATATCCGCGCCCGAGGAACCTGCCGTCTGACGTATATACCGACGCTATGTCGCCGTTTTTCGCCGGCGGACCGGCCGACGGGACGATCTTCCCGACTTCGTTCGCGTACACCCGCGGCCTTCCGGCGAGTATCTCCCTCTCTTCGTTTTTCTTCAGATATACGCTGTATGGCATCGTCCGCCTCCGGCAGCGAAGCCGAGCTTCGCCTTATACTTCAGTATAAGTATATAACAAATAAATGATAAATGCAAGGAAAAAAACGGTGAGACGGCCCGAAATCCCGCCGTTCGCCCGGCTCCGGTCCGCCGATCGCGGGAAGGGCGGTCCGCGCCCTCCGCGACACCGGGGAAGGCGGACGGCTTCTCATTTCGCTTGAAAAAAGGCTCAAAATGATGTATAATTAGAGCGCGCGGTGCAAAAACGCCCCCCCCGATGTAAAAAATCTTTAAATAATTTTCATACATCCGCCTGCCGGCCGGCGCCGGAACGCAATTACGGATACACCGTATAACCGCACAGAAAGAGATCAAACCCGCAATGAACATCAGAAAGATTATGTCCGGACTGAGGAACTGCCCCTGCGGACGCGAGCACCGGGCGGAACTCGAACGCGTCGAGATCGGCCGGGGATACATCCGCGAGACCGGACGATTCCTCCGCGAGAGCGGATTCCCCGACAGGCTGCTGCTCGTCGCGGACGTCAACACGCTCGCGGCGGCCGAAGGCGTCTGCGAAGTCATCGCGGCCGCCGGGTTCGAGCTGAAGAAGCTCGTATATCCCGATTTCAAATACGCCAGAGACGTAAACGTCGAAGAAGTCACCGCGCTCTGCGGCGACGCGGGAGGCATCGTATCGGTCGGCTCCGGCTCGCTCAACGACATCTGCCGCGTCCCCGCCGCGAGGCTCGGACTGCCCTTATGCATCGTCGCGACGGCACCGTCGATGGACGGGTTCGCCTCCGACACCTCCCCCATCCTCCGGAACAGTTTCAAGGAAACCTGGAAGGCCGCACAGCCGAAACTCATCGTGGCCGATACCGACATCCTCGCCGCGGCGCCGGTCGAGCTGAAGGCGGCGGGGCTTGGCGACATGGCCGCCAAATACATCGCGATAACCGACTGGCGCATCTCCGCGCTCATAACCGGCGAGTACTACTGCAAAAACATAGCCGACATGACCCTCGACGCCGTCTCGCGCTGCCTCTCGCTCGCCGGCAAGCTCCGCGAAGGCGACCCCGAAGCCGCCGCGTCGGTGATGGAGGGACTCGTGATGAGCGGGCTCGCCATGAAGCTGGCGGGTTGCTCCAGACCGGCCTCCGGCGCCGAGCATATGACCTCGCACTTCCTCGAGGACTACAAGTGCCTGCGCGGGATCTGGCCCGAGTTCCACGGCAAAAAAGTGGGCGTCGCGACTCTCATACTCGCCGGGGCGTACCGGAGGATAGCGAAGGAGGTGGAGGCGGTCGAGGCCGGCGCCGATCCCGAAGTCCCGGGCGGACTGCTCTCGCACTTCGATCCCGAATTCAGGGACGACATCGCCGCGCTCAACAGGACGCCGATCACCGATATCGTCGATCCCGAAAAGGTGAAGGCGGGCTGGCAGGATATCCGGAAGATCATCCTCGACACCGTTCCCGACGAAAACTTCCTGCGGGAGCGCCTGCTCGCCGCCGGCGGAGCGGTCACGCTGGATGAGATCCACACGGCGCCCGGGCTCATGAAGGAGGCGCTGCGGTACCACTCGTACATGCGCCACCGCCTTTTCCTTACGCGGATACTCCCGCTCGCCGGGGTGGATCTGCTCGACTACGTCGATCTTCCACTTAAGGCAATACCGCACAATTAGCGTGCGTGTATTGGCGAGGGATTTTTGTGCCTGTTTTGACTGAGAAATCGCAGGAAAACAGGCG
>CADCPG010000136.1 GCA_902803255.1 uncultured Ruminococcus sp.
TACGGGATGAGGGTGGTCGTCGGATGCGGCTCGCCCGAAGGCTACGACGGTGAGGTCGCGGGGGCCGTGCGCGGCGGAGCGCGCAACATACAGGTCAGGGGCAGGCCGTCGGAGGCCAGGAAAGAGGCCGCGGCAGGCTGACCCGGTCCGCGGAACACATATCAAAAAAATCTTTTTTACCTTTACGGAGGATTGTTCAATGGCAGGATTTTCGAAGGATATCGATCCGAAGATGATGCCTCAGGAGCCCGACAGCGACGGGATGGTCTGGTACGACGCGTCCGAACCGCCCTTCCGGCTCTACGGTCTTTACTCGTCAAATCCCTATCTCCGGCTCCCCGAGAGCGTCGCGGAGGCGACGAACTCCGGAGTGAAGCGGCTGAACTTCCACACGGCCGGAGGGCGCGTCAGGTTCTCGACGGATTCGGCGCGCATAGGCGTCAGGGTGAAGATGCCCTACGTCACCAAATTCTGCCACATGGCGCTGACAGGAACGTCGTCATTCGACGTTTACTCCGACGTCGGGGACGGGATCGGCAGCAAGTTCGCCTTCGTATTCAAGCCCTCTCCGTCGATCACCGACGGGTTCACGCTGACGCAGGCCATCCCCGCGTGCTGCAGGAGCGGACACTACACTGTGAATTTCCCGCTCTACAACGCCGTCGACAGGCTCGAGATCGGCATCGACGCCGGCTCGACGCTTGGACCCGGCCTTGAATACCTTCCGATCGCCCCCGCCGTCTTCTACGGTTCGTCGATCACCCAGGGCGCCTGCGCGACGAGGCCCGGCCTCGCATACCAGTCGATCATCTCGCGCAGACTGAATATAGACCACATCAACCTGGGATTCTCGGGCAGCGGCCGGGCTGAGCCGGCGATCTGCGAATACATGGCCGGACTTGACATGTCGATGTTCATATCCGACTACGACCACAACGCTCCCGACACCGCCTACCTCCGCGACACTCACTACCGCCTCTACAGCACAATCAGGGAAAAGAAGCCGGACCTTCCGATAATCCTCGTCTCGAAGCCCGACTTCTACCTGAACGAGAAAACGGGCGCCGACCGGCGCGAGGTCATCGAGGACACCTTCCGCGCCGCCAGGGCGGCAGGCGACAAAAACGTCTGGTACATCGACGGCGACGGCCTCTGCCGCGGAGCCGACGAGGACAGCTGTACCGCCGACGGCTCGCACCCGACCGACCTCGGCTTCATGAAGATGGCCGACAGCATCGGCAGGATCATGAGGCGCGTACTGCGCGGGCTCCTCTGAGCGGAGCCGGAAAAAAGCAGAATGGAGATCCGGATATGGAAGAAGTAAAGAAACAGGAATATGTAGAAAACGACAGGAACCTGACCGTCGAGACCGTATTTCCCGACGCCGAAGACGCGGTGCTCCGCAGCGTGAGGGACGACCCCTTCGAACTGTACAACCTCTATGAGCCGAAGACTCAGCCGATCTTCCGCCGCGTGCCGCCGGAAGTCGCCGAGGCGACGTCACCCCAGGTGGCGAAACTCGCCCGCGAGCCCGCCGGAGGCAGGGTGCGCTTCTCGACCGATTCGCAGTATATACTCATCAAGGCCGTCGAGCCGATCGTCGGCCGCAACTCTCACATGACCCTCGCGATGTCTGCCGGATTCGACCTCTACGAGGACACCGAAGCCGACTCAAGATACGTGAAGATGTTCATGCCCCCGTATAAAATGGACGGCGGATACGAACAGATCATCCGCTTCGGCAGCCGCAAACTGCGCTATTTCACCATACACTTCCCCATCCACTCGGTGGTGTCGGAACTGTATATCGGCCTGCAGCCCGACGCCGTCGTAGGAGGCGGCAAAAAGTATCTCGGGGACTCCCCGATCGTGGTGTACGGGTCGTCGATCGTCCACGGCACCGCCGCGACGCGCCCGGGGCTCACCTATCCCAACATACTCTGCCGGTACCTCGGCCGCAACGTGCTGAACTACGGATTCTCCGGCGCCGCGAAGGCTGAGCTCCCGATGATGAACTGGCTCGCCGGGCTCGACATGTCCGTGTTCGTATACGACTACGACCATAACGCACCGAACCCCGACTACCTCCGCGAGACTCACAAACGCGGCTACGACATCATACGCGCCGCGCACCCCGACATACCGATCATCTTCATAACCCGGCCGAACGTCGCGACAAACCCGAGCATGGCCATGGAGCGCAAGGATGTCATATCCGACACCTTCAGAGCCGCCAGGGCGGCGGGCGACCGCAAGGTCTGGTACATCGACGGCGAGAGCTTCTTCCTCGGCAAGTGGGAGAACGAGTGCACGATGGACGGCGTCCATCCGAACGACCTCGGCTTCACTCTCATGGCCGACGGCATCGAGGCCGTCATCCGCCGCGCTCTCCGCGGGGAGAGACTGTGAACCGATACGGAGCCGATGCGGCGCCGGGCGGCCGCGCGCCGGCGCCCGACGCCGCAGACCCGACCGTCGACGCCCTCTCGTATCTCGGAGATTCGGTATACGAGCTCATAATAAGGGAGCGGCTGGTGAAGCTGGGGATCTGCGGTTCGTCGAGGCTCAATTCCGAGGCCCGCAAATACGTCACCGCCCCGGCGCAGTCGGCCGCCGCCGAACGTCTCCTCCCTCTCCTCACGGAGGAGGAGGAAGCGGTATTCCGCCGCGGCAGGAACTCAGGACACGGAAAAAACATCCCGAAAACGGCCACCGCCGCCGAATACCGGCGGGCGACCGGACTCGAAACGCTCTTCGGAATGCTCCGTCTGGAGGGCAGGGACCGCAGGGCGGACGAGCTCGTCGACGCCGCGTTTCCCGAACTCCGCATCTGAAAAAAGAAAGGACAGGCAGTATGGACCATCCGTCAATCGAAATCAAAGTAAAGGATACGGGGATCATGAGAGCTGAGCTGTATCCCGAATACGCGCCCGCCACGGTCGCGAACTTCCTCTCGCTCATCGAAAGAAAATTCTTCGACGGTCTCATCTTCCACCGCGTCATAGAGGGATTCATGATCCAGGGCGGCGGATACGACGCCTCATTCAGGCAGAAGGACGCCGATACCGTAAAGGGAGAGTTCGCCTCGAACGGCTTCCCGCAGAACACGCTGCGACACACCCGGGGCGTGCTTTCGATGGCGAGGACTCAGGTGCCCGACTCGGCGTCGTCGCAGTTCTTCGTGATGCACGAAGACGCCCCCCATCTCGACGGCATGTACGCAGCCTTCGGGAAACTGACCGACGGCTACGACGTCCTCGACATGATCGCGGGCTGCCCCACCGGCAGGTACATGTGGTTCTCAGACGTGCCGAAGAAGCCCGTCGTGATCGAGAGCATCAGGCTCGCCGCTGACGCCACCGCAGGCGCCGACGCTGAAAAGAAGTGACCGTCATGAACAGACTCGGAAGAAAGCTCCGCGTTGCCTTCATAGGCACCGGAGGCATCGCACACTCGCATATGAAGGCATACAGGATCTTCGACGACGTCGATGTCGTCGGAGGAGCCGATCTCATCCCCGGCAGGGCCCGGGCGTTCTTCGACGAGTTCGAGCTCGCGGACGCCGCCTGCTATACCGACTACAGGGAGATGCTCCGTGACCTGCGGCCCGACTGCGTGTCGATATGCACATACAACAGGCAGCACGCCGGTCCGGCGATATACTGTCTTGAGCACGGATACAACGTCCTGCTCGAGAAGCCCTTCACCGTCACGCTCGACGAGGCTGTCGAGGTCAGAAGAGCCGAAAAGAAGTCGGGAAGGATCCTTTCGATCGGATTCCAGCCGAGATTCGACCCGAACATGCAGATGATCGGGAAGATATTCGCATCGGGCGAGCTCGGAAAGATCTACTACATCCAGACGGGCGGAGGCAGGCGTCACGGCATACCGACCGGCGGCGGAAAGAAGGACTCGTTCATCCGGAACGACACCGCGGGCGTCGGCGCCCTCGGCGACATCGGCTGCTATTCGCTCGACATGGTGCTGAACGCCCTCGGCTATCCGAAGCCGCTGACGGTCACGGGATACAAGTCCGATTTCTTCGGAAAGGACCCGAAATACCACGGCGATCACCCCGAGCTCGCGGAAAAGTTCGGCGTCGACGACTTCGCCGCGGCCTTCATCCGCCTCGAGGGCGGGATCATCCTCGATTTCCGCATCTCGTGGGCGATGCACATGGACACGGCGGGCGACACGATAGTGCTCGGAACGAAGGGCGGCCTGCGCATCCCGTCGACCGAGTGCTGGAACGGCTCGGTCGGGGGACCGATGAAGATATACCACGAGGTCGCCGGAGCTCAGGTCGAGACCGAGATCCCGGTACTTCCCCTCACCGGCCTCTCCCGCGTCGAGCGCAAGGTCAGAAGCTTCCTCGACGCCTCCGCGGCCTGCCTTGACGGCGACAGCTCGGCGAA
>CADCPG010000137.1 GCA_902803255.1 uncultured Ruminococcus sp.
GTGACGCAGCGTTGCTGCGTCATTGACCTGGAAATTCACGGCTTCGCCGTAAATTTCCTCTCAACGTGCCCTTTTAAGATCATTTCATCATGAGCATTGACGAAAAAGACATGATCGAAGTCGGCTTCATGACTGTCTCAGACATCGCGGAGATCGCGCGGATCGAGCGAGATGTCTTCTCGGATCCCTGGAGCGAAGAATCGCTCAGGTATCTCTGCGGGGGAGGCAGCGCCGTCGGGGCCGTAATACGTGACGGCGGGACCGTCGCCGCCTACGGAGGCATGGAGTACGCGGCTGACGAGGCGCACATCACGAACATCGCGGTGCGCCCGGAATACCGGCGCCGCGGATACGCGGCGGCGGTGATGCGCTTTCTCGGGGACTTCGCAAAGTCCCGCGGAGCGGAGCGCGCTTTTCTCGACGTCAGACCGTCTAACAAGCCAGCGATAGCGCTGTACACAAAGCTCGGATACCTGCCCGCCGGGACCGTCCCGCACGGGTATTCTCATCCGACCGAGGATGCGCTCGTCATGGTAAAAAATCTAACGGAGGGGCCTTCCGGAGGGAAGGACTGCCAATGAAGATACTCGGTATCGAATCGTCGTGCGACGACACCTCTGCAGCGGTCGTTGATATGACCGCGGGCGGGCTCGCCGTACTTTCGAATATAGTATCGTCCCAGATCGGGATACACAGACTTTACGGGGGGGTGGTCCCCGAGATCGCCGGACGCGCGCACGCGGAGAACATCTCCGGCGCCGTTTACGGGGCTCTGGAGGCCGCGGGGGCGGCCCCGGACGAACTGTCGGCAGTCGCCGTAACGACGCACCCCGGGCTCATCGGGGCCCTTCTCGTGGGCGTCAACTTCGCCAAGGCGTTCGCCTTTGCTCATTCGCTGCCGCTCATCCCGGTGAACCACATCCACGCGCATACCGCCGCGGCATATCTTCTGCCCGACCCGCCCGAGCCGCCTTTTCTATCGCTCGTGGTATCGGGAGGACACACATCATTCTACGCGGTCGATTCGTACGTCTCCTACAGAGAGATAGGCGGGACGCGCGACGACGCGGCCGGCGAAGCCTTCGACAAGGTCGGCAGGGTGATGGGCCTGCCCTATCCCGCCGGAGCCGCGATGGAGGAGCTCGCCTTCGCGGGCGATCTTAAATACGAAAAGATGATCTCCGGTGAAGAAACCGCCGGAAGAGGAAAGGGAAGAAAGAAGTCAAAAGCGCCCCGGCGCATTTCCGACCTTCCTTCGCCGGCTCTTCGCGAAGGCCTTGATTTCTCATTCAGCGGGCTCAAGAGCGCGTCGCTGAATTATCTTCATTCGGCGCAGATGCGCGGAGAGAGCGTCGATACCGAGCTCTTCGCCTCCGATTTCACCGCCGCCGTGGCGTCGGGGATCTCGTCGAAGATTGCCGAGGCGCTGTCGGTCTCGGGCTTCAGCAGCCTCGTCCTCGCGGGCGGAGTCGCGGCGAACAGACACCTTCGCGCAGCGGTCGCGACCGAATGCGAACGCCTCGGAGCTAAACTTTTCCTCCCTCCCGTGAGTCTGTGCGGCGACAACGCCGCCATGGTCGCGGCGCAGGGCGTATACGGATACAGGAACGGCATGTCCGCCGACCTGTACGTCAACGCTTCGGCCTACGACTGAGACCGCCGCGTGACCGGGCGGAAGACCTGAATTATCAATCTGTGAGTGAAAATGGATAAACTGTTTTACGGAAGCGGTGTCGTGTCGATACCGTCTTCGGCGCTGCCGAAACTCCGCAGCGCCAGGAAAAACGATATCATCGTGCTGCTTGAGCTGGCTGCCGACATGTCTGCGGAGACCGCCGTCCTGGCCGAACGCTGCGGCCTCTCCGAAGCGGCCGTCGAGTCATCGCTCGGATTCTGGCGCGGCGCCGGGATCATGATCCCGGATCAGGACGAGGCCGGGAACGAGACCGCCGCCGAAGAACTCGATCCCGCGGAGACGAAGCGCCGCGAAAAGGAACAGGCGGAGTTCCGGAAGATCGCCGCACAGCCGCCAGCGTACACCTCCGAGGAGGTGGCGAAGCTCATCGACGCCGATCCGCAGATCGCTTCGATGCTCGACGAATGCCAGCAGCTGCTGGGCAGGATCTTCGGCCAGACCGACAACATGCGCATCGTCTCGGTGATGAACTACTTCGGACTGAACCCGGAGTACATGCTGCTCGTCGCGGCGCACTGCGCGGCGATCGGAAAGCAGTCGGTGGGGTATCTCGTTCAGTCGGTCACCGGACTGTGCTCGCGAGGCATCAGCGACGTCGATTCGCTCAACGAATACCTCATGGCGATCGCGAAGACCGCGACGCTCGAGACGAAGCTCCGCGCGCTTTTCGGGATCAACCGGAACAGACAGCTGACCGAGAAGGAGAGCAAATGCTTCTCCGCCTGGAGCGGCCGCTTCGGATACGATATCGACGTTATTACCATGGCGTACAACATCACAGTCGACACGACGAAAGAGCCGTCTGTCCCCTACGCCAACGCGATACTGGACAAATGGTACTCGCTTGGACTGAAGACAGCGGCCGACGTTGAAAAATACCTCGAGGACGAAGCCGCGAAGGGCGGACACCGAAGAGGCGGCAGGGGAAGCGGTTCGGGAGCAAAGACCGCGGCGGACCCGTTCGGCGGGAAGAGTTTCGATTCCGACGACTTCTTCGAGCGCTCGCTGCTCAAGTCGTACGGATCGGCCGAGCTCATGCCCGAGATCGCGGTCCCCGACACTCCGGACGAGGGACGCAACGTCGTCGCGTCAGACAGACAGAAAAGACAGACAAGAAAAAAGTGAAGCTCCGGCTTCGGGACCGCAGGCAGCAAAGGACCTGAAAGATGGCATTCAACAGAGACAATCTCGCGGCCGTCAGGCTGAGATACGAGACAAAACACCTCGAGGCAGAACATGAGGCCGACCTCCGCAGGGCGGAGCTCCAGAGGGTCATACCCGGCCTTTCGCAGATCGACGCGAAGCTGAATCTGACCGGCAGCAGGCTAATGAAGATCGCGCTCAAAAAGAGCGGTGAGACCTTCGATGAAGTTCAGAACGACGTGCAGTCGCTCCGGGCGGAGCGCGACAGGATGCTCAGGGAACACGGATTCCCCGCCGACTATTCGGACGTCAGGTATTCCTGCCCGATCTGCTCCGATTCGGGGTACACAGACGGCCGCATGTGTTCGTGCATGCGCCGAGAGCTCATAATGGCCGGCTACGAGTCGTCGGGGATCGCCGAACTCATCAGACGGTGCAGGTTCGACAACTTCGACACCGCCTACTACCGCGAGGACAAAAGATCGTACGACAACATGTGCAGGATCCGCGACGAGCTCCGGAAATACGCGGAGGAATTCGGAGAGGACTCGCCGAACCTCGTGCTGTTCGGCAATACCGGGCTAGGCAAGACGCATCTCGCCGTGGCCGTCACCGGACGGGTGATCGAACGCGGGTTCGACGCCGTATACACCGGGGCGGTCGGCATGTTCTCGGATTTCGAGAAAGCCAGATTCGGGAGCAGCGGCGGCACCGAGAGCGGAAACGGGACCGACAGATACTTCGACTGCGAGCTGCTCGTCATCGACGACCTCGGCAGCGAGATCTCGAACCAGTTCACCGTAGCCTGCCTCTACGAGGTCATAAACCGCAGGCTCAACCTGCGGCGGCCGGTTATCATCACGACGAACCTCAACAACCGCGAACTCGGGAGAGTCTATACCGACAGGATTGTCAGCCGTATCTTCGGCGAGTACAAGCCGTTTCTCTTCACCGGGCGGGACGTGCGGCTGCAGAAGCTGTCCGGCGGTTCTGACTGATCCTTCCGCGGAAACCGCGGGAAAGCCGGGAGGACAGTAGAGCATAGTTGAGGATATGACAGGCGGAAGGCCGGGCGCGGGTCGTTTCCCGTACACGGCGATTCGCCTGATAAGTGAAGCCGGAGAAACAGTTCAAATATATATACGGAACGGATGTTCAGCTGACGATGGAAGACAACAGAGAAATAAAAGCGGAAGAAATGAACGGGCCGGGCGCTGCACCCGGGACCGAGAAAAAGGACGGCGGAGCTCCCGTATGCAGGCGCACGTCGATAGGCGGGCAGGCGCTGCTCGAAGGGATCATGATGCGCGGGCCGGGGCGCTCGTCGATCGCGGTGCGCAAGCCCGACGGCGGGATCATGCTCGAGACGGAGGAGACAGCCCCGCTAAGCAAAAAAATAAACAGGATACCGATAGTTCGCGGGGTGTATTCCTTTGTGAGCTCGATGATAATCGGATACAAGGCTCTGATGAGGTCGGCCGAGATCGCGATGCCGGAGGACGAAGAAGAAGGTGTGAAGCCTTCCGCCGCGAAGCCGGAAGTTCCGCCTGCCGAAGCCGCGGAAGCCGCAGAAAAAACTGCGGAAACTGCAGA
>CADCPG010000138.1 GCA_902803255.1 uncultured Ruminococcus sp.
CTTCATAAGACTATTAAACTTTTCAACAAGGGGACATTACCTGAATCTAGCGCGTCTGCCAATTCCGCCATGCCCGCGTATTTTGAAATTTCAGGCAAAGCGGCGTAGCCGCTTTGCCTGAAATGGTGCGAGAAACGGGACTTGAACCCGTATGTCGTAAAGACACACGCCCCTCAAACGTGCGCGTCTGCCAGTTCCGCCACTCTCGCATGGCTGTTTTTCACAGCGCCTAATATTATACACGATTGGCCGGCTGTTGTCAAGCATTTTTTCGTCCGTACAGCTATTTTTTTATCCGCCCTCAAAATTCACTTGACAATCGGGCTCAACAGTTGTATAATATACGGGCTTGCGGGCCATTAGCTCAGTTGGTTAGAGCTACCGGCTCATAACCGGTCGGTCCTAGGTTCGAGTCCTAGATGGCCCACCAGCTCCGAACACGGACGGGGCGCACTTTTCTGCGCCCCGTCCGTGTTTCTTTTTTCCTGCCCGTCTATTCCTCCCCGCCGTCTCCGTCAGCGGGTGTTTTTTTCTTCCTTCCCGCCGGCCGGCTTCTTCCTGACGAAGATGGATCTCCGGAACAGGATCACGTTCATCACGATGAAGAACCCGCAGAGGATGAGGAAGGTGTTGAGCGCGTGGTCGGGGGCGTATGCCGCGAGGAGCATCATCGGGAATCCGAAGACGATCGCCGGGAAGTTCTGATACACGAGATTCTCGGCCGCCGGAGTGCTGAATTCCGGATCGATCTCACGCAGAAGTATCATGCCCGTCGACGCCGTGCCCGTCAGCATGCCGTACATGACGAGGAACTGCTCCTCGGTATAGTCCGGGAAGAGTCTGCGGCAGACGAATCTGACGTAGAAGTATGTTGACAGCGCGCCGGCGATGCCGAGCAGTATGATCACGGGCCAGTAGTTCTTCAGGACGTTGATCCGGATCGCCGCGATGCCCGCGACTATCATCAGGTCGAAGAAAAATCCGCTGATCCTCGACATCATGAAGCCGCTGATGTACTGCTTCTTTACGACTTTCTTTTTCATCAGGAAGCCGAGGACGGCCTTGACGAGCGTGGCGAGGAGCACGCCGAAGAGGAAGTTGAAGCCGTATATCGTGGACTTCAGCCCTTCGGACAGGCCCCCGAGCAGCTTCATCACGACGCCGCACACGAGATACACGCCGAGGACCAGCGCGACCTGCACCGTGAGCTTGTCCATCGATCCGTTCATCGGGATCTCGTTCTCGGCCTGGACCTCCTCGGCGAGCAGAGCCCTGTTCTCGTCGCCGTCGGGGCTTTTGATGTTCTTCTTCCGGCGCAGTATGTTGAGGTGTATGACGCCTCCCACAGAGGCCGACAGGAAGCCCAGCGCGGCGACCGTGAGCCCGAAGCTCTTGCCGCCGGCGAATCCGTTGTCGACTTCATACTTGTTGCCCCAGTTGAGCGCCTGGCCGGTGCCCTGACCGTATCCGAACGGGAGCAGGATGCCTGATGCAGCGAAGAACTCCTTGATGATAAGCGACGCGATCAGAGTGATACCGAGTCCGAGGATGCCCTGAATGAGGTAGCCGGAAACGGTTGTGACACCGGTGTTGAACACCTCCGCGCTCCGGGCTCCGGTGATCTTTCTCTTCGACGGCTTGAACGTGATCGCGATGAACCCGAGCGCCAGCGCGTGGTATGTGAGCACCTCGAGCACGGCCGAACCGTTGCCGCCGAAGAACCGGGTGTCGAATATCGACGCCCCGCCGTTCAGATTCTCGTAGACGACCGACACGGCAAGGAGGATCAGGCCTCCCAGCACCGAGGTGGGGATCAGCGATCTGCGGAGGAAGCCCACCGATTTCTTCAGAAGGTTGCCCGCGAGCAGTCCGATCAGAAGCACCGCGGTCAGATTGATGAGCGACCACGCCTCAGAGTCCCAGAAATTTATTCCCATTTCCGTTGTTGTCCTTCCCTGTTGATTCGTGTTTGTTCTTGTATCTGTAGCAGAAATTCATATATCTCAGCGGATTGAACCTGACGCTTCCCTTGACCTGCCATACCTTCCCTCCCATGCGGATATTCATCTTGTTCCGCCCGAGAGCGGCGATCGAACCGATGTCGGAGAAGGCAAATGTCAGCTTCCCGTCCTTCGTGTCGACCTCGATCCGGTCGGCGTAGAGGGTGAGTTTCGCGTTCCGGTCGATAAGCTTCCGGGATTTCGCTATCGCTATCCCGTAGAATCCCGCGGTGTCGCTCCAGATCGGGTCGGGGCCGAGTGAATCGGGGTCGAGCGAGTTTATATACCGCTCCTGCCATTCGTACCAGTCGGCGACGAACCTGAAGCGGTTGCTCCCGTCCTGCCAGACGAGTTCTTTCGTGGGAGAGTAGAACGCGGTCAGTCCGCACCTGCGGCAGCCTATGTACTCGCCCCTGCTCTCGAAATCCGACAGTCCGCAGTTCGGACAGACGTATATGACCCTCTCGAGGTATTCGGCGCTTTTTTTGTGCACGAACCGGCCGTCGGCTCTCGCCTCGTCGACGTACAGTTCTCCGCAGATGAGCCTGTACAGTTCGTCGTCACTCATGCCGGCGTACTCCTCCGGCTCGAGCACCCTCGAGACACCCGCGGTCATCCTGCCCCGGCGGTTGACGTTGCTCCAGCGCGGCTGGACGCCGTATCCGCCCTCTATCCTGAAGAAGGCGACGGGAAATCCTATCTTGCGCACCAGCGAGACCACCGACGGCTTGATGTAGCAGGTCCGCCCGCTGTATGTGCGGTTGCCCTCGGGCGCAAGCGCGATCGTGCCTCCCTCTCTGGCGACCTTCATGCAGTTGATTATCGCCCGCATGTCTGCGGCGGTCTTGTTGATCGGGATCGGCGCAACGTAGTAACGCAGCAGCGATGACAGAAAGCCGTTCGAGAAGATATCCTCGGAGGCGACGTAATACACCGCTCCCTTGAAGGCGAGTCCGACGAAGAACTGGTCGAAAGACGTCTGATGGTTGAAGAGGATGAAAAACTGGCGCTTCGGCTTTCCGGGTTCCCTGAACTTTCTCACTCTCATCCCGTAGACGATCCTCGCGTAGAGCCAGAAGAACGGGTAGAACAGATTGCGGACTATAACATGACGCGGATGTGTCCACCTTTTGCTTTTTCCCGAGCTCTTCCGGGTGCCTGCCGCTGACCTTTCTCCGGCGGTATCCCTCACTCTGGACTCCCTTTTGACTATTCTGTTGACATTTCTCTTTCTGAACAGGGGGACCGCCTCTTTTCCGTAGCAGATTCAGGTTTCACACAATAATTATAATCAAATAAGGTCCTCAAGTCAACAATGACGCCGAAATATAATTACCGCATTCCGGAAAAGCGCTTCCAGACCTCGAATTCGCCGACTGACGACGCTTCGTCGTTCTCTTCATCGGTGACCGCGACGATCCCTGCCGTCGCGACGCCGGTGTGCCGCAGCAGTATCCCGAACACCTCGCGAAGCGGAGACGCCCCGCCGATCACGAGAGGCAGTCTTTCGTCGCAGAGCGATTCGGTGGCGGCTATGTCGTCGGCAAGCGCCGCACCGGCAAAGAAGCAGCCGGTCTCGTCGGGACTGTAGCCGCAAAGCGTGGCCACCATACGCGATTTGGAGAGAGCCGGTGATATCCCGCGGCTCCTTGCGTAGTCGAAGCCTTCGATGAGCTTCTCCGGTATCACCCTCCGGATGACAGGATGCGGCAGCGTGTATCCTATCAGCGTGTTCTCGGCGACCGACGTCATGAACTCGCCGCACATGCCGGTGCGCATCTTAGATATCCTCCCGTCGGGACCGACGAGCAGCGTCTTGTTGTAGGATCCGGGAAGCGCGATGACGAACTCCCCGCCAAGGCCCAGCAGTTTCATGAAACCGTAGATCTCGCACTCCTCGCCGCTCATCGAGTCGAAGCCGTCGATATACTCGGGCGTGCCCGGCATTACGTACGGCGGCGCGAGCGTCTTTATCCCGGGGATGAAGAGCATCTTTACCGACGAGACGTCGGGCAGCGTGACGAGTTCGGAATGCGCCGCGGTGTCGTCGATGCCGGCGGGCGCGGGAATGTGATGGACGTGGTATATCCCGACGCTCGAAGTGATGGTCCCCGAGACGAGGACGATGTCGACGTCGCTCTCGCGGAGGCCGGCTCCGGCGATGATCTCAGCCAGGGCGTCGCGGAACGAGGCGCGCAGAAAGCCGCTGTCTCCCGTCCGGGCGGTGTCCCTCCCGCCGGCCGTACGCTTCACCGACGAGATCCTTGTTCCGTCTTCATAAAGGGACAGACGGAGATTCGTGCTTCCGCAGTTTACTGTAATGTATCTCATGTTTCCTTCTCTCCGGCTCCGCCGCCCTCTCCCGTCGCGTCCAGGAACTCGCGGTAGATCTCTCCTATGCGGCGTTCGGCCTCATCGGCTCTGAGCTTGTCGGTCGCGTATGCCTTCCGCAGCAGCGACGGCGGCAGATAGCGGTCGAATTTCTCGAACACCGGATCCTCTGTCTTTCCGACGAGGGCATCGCAGTCGATCCCGCGCGACGCGACGTCGGACGCCATCCTGGCGGCGAGTCCGAAGTCGCTCATGCCCTCGAGCTTGAAGAGTATGTAGCAGCAGCCCTCGTACTCGATCCCGCTGACGCCGTAGTCCGCGGCTCTCGATGCGAGAAACCTCCTGAAGGTGCGGAACGACCTAGTTCCGAGCCACGGGAAGAAGCAGTAGGTGTATCCGCCTAGCGGCAGCAGCGAGCGCTCGGTGAGGCCGGTGTTGCGCGCCAGGTGCCTTGCGACCTCGAGGCGCTTCGCGGCGTTGGGCTTGAGGTAGGGGTATACGGTGTCCTCGCGCAGGACCTGCCTCATGCGCTCGAGTATCCGGGTGTCGATCTCGCCGTAGTCTCCCGGCCACGAGATCTCCATCTTGCCCTCGACACGCTTCACGTAGATGAGCTTGCGCTGTATGTCGAGCTCCTCGACCTCCCACACTCTTCCGGCGAGGGCGAACCTGTCGCCGACCGGCGGGGGCGAGCTGATCGTCCCGATCTCGTCGGATTCGCAGCGCACGGTGAAGTCCTCGGTGTCCTTGAACACGGCGTAGAACCGGAAGCTCGACAGCAGCCGCTCTCCCGCCAGCCCGACGATCAGCCCCTTTTCGTCGGTCATCTCAAGGAAGCCGTTCTCCAGCATCGACCCGATGAGAGCGCGGTAGTCGTCTTTAGGAATACCGGACAGCGGAGGCATCGACAGCACGCGCCCGGCGAGCTCGGACGGCCGGAGCTCCCCGCACGACGCCGAAACGCTGAGCGTCTGGTGGAAGGCGAGGCTGAACGGCAGCTTTTTGAAGCGCGGAGGCTCGATATACCTGTCCTCGATGTACAGCTGCGCGATCGCGATGCCCCGCAGGAGCTCCCAGGGGATCAGCTGAGGCAGCGGCGTGTTCGGGAGGGGATCCTCCTCCCTGAAGACCTCCATCATCTCGGGAGGCTGTCCCCGCCTGCCCGAGCGGCCGAGACGCTGCAGGAAGCTCGTCACCGATGTCGGCGAGCCGTTCTGTATGATACGCTCGAGCCGGCCGATGTCGATCCCGAGCTCCATCGTCACGGTGGCGCAGGTGACCGCCGCCGTGTCGTCGTCCTTCATCTTCGCCTCGGCCTCCTCGCGGATCGCCGCCGACAGATTGCCGTGGTGGATGAGGAAGATGTCGTCGTCCCCGCGCTTTTTCGCGATCTGGCGGAGCGTGGCGGTGACGTATTCGGTCTCCTCCCTTGAATTGGAGAAAACTATAGACTTCCTGCCCTTCGCGCAGTCGTATATGAACTCGTATCCGGCGTCCAGCTCGGCGCGGGGCCGGCTCTCCTGCTCTTCGGGCAGGTCCTTCGACTGGTCGAAGCGGGTGTTCTGGATATAGAAATGCTCCATTCCGAGCCGCCATCTGAGCTTTTCTGGCGGGATCTCCGGGATATCGGTATCCCTGCCGCTGCCCGCGGACAGCCACGCCGCGGCGAGCTCGGGCGAACCGACGGTCGCAGACAGCCCGATCCTGCGGGGATGCCGGCCTATGATGTGTCCGAGCCTCGACAGCTGACAGATGATCTGGTTGCCCCTGTCGCTGCCGGTGAGTGTGTGTATCTCGTCGATCACGACGAACCGCAGGTCGGAGAAGATCCTCGGGATGTCAGACGGCCGGTTTATGAGCATAGCCTCGAGCGACTCCGGAGTGATCTGAAGGATCCCGCGGGGATCGGACAGCAGTTTCTGCTTGTGCGAGCCCGCGACGTCCCCGTGCCAGTGCGTGACCGGGATCCCGGTCATGTCGAGAAGCTCGTCGAGCCTGCCGAACTGGTCGTTGATCAGGCTCTTCAGGGGAGCGATGTAGAGGACTGCCACGCTCTGCGGCGGGTCTTCGTACATCATCGAGATGATCGGAAAAAAGGCTGCCTCGGTCTTTCCGCTGGCCGTCGCCGAGGTCAGCAGCAGGTTGTTGTCATTCCCGAAGATCGACTCAGCCGCGGCGACCTGGACCGGACGGAGCGTATCCCACGAGTGAGAGTATATGTATTCTTTTATAAACGGCGCGAACTTGTCGAACACTGAGTTTCCGGAACCGCTCATCTGATCTTTCCCTTCTCTTTCCGGCGCGCGGCGCCCGGCTACCGCCTCGCGGCTCCGCCGGATCGCCCGCATCCTTTTTTCTGCCGCGTACCGGCGTCCCGGCTTTGCCCGCGGGGGCTCAGAAATCTATGTCGGCCGGGTCGAATTTGCCCTTATCGCCGCCGGTCACCGCCTCCCGGGACTCCTCTTCCTCGGCTTCTTCTCCCGGATGCCCTCCTTCGGGAGAGAGCCTGCCGGCGACGTCGCGGTAGGAGACTCCGGGGTTTCCGTCAAGGATCGCGAGCAGGGTCATATAGTCGCGAAGCATCTCGCGCGGCGTGATAAGTCCCGTCGCCCCGGCTCTCGAGAGCGCAGTGTTGAGGAACTCCAGCCGCTCCTCGGGCGTGATACGCGGCTCGCGGCCGGTGTACATACCGTACAGGGTCGTGACGCGCAGAAGGAGCGCGAGAAGTTCGTCGTCGGACAGTCTCGTCAGCCTGATCACCGGCCCCGACAGGTTGCGGAATCCGGCTGCCTCGTACCGGCTGTCGTTCAGTCTGCTGTGCAGCGCCTCGTAGCTGAAAAGCCCCCGGCGCCTGTCCTCGAGGAACTGCGGGGTCCCGCCGAATACTATCCCGAGGTGAGGCGCGCGTCCCTGCAGAGTGTCGTTGAAGATCGACAGTATCTTCTCGTAGTTGTTCTCCCTGGCGATCCTGTGGGTTATCTTGTAAAGGTTGACGCATTCGTCGATGAAAAGCACGAGCCCCCGGTATCCGAGGCCCGATACGAGCTCTGCCCAGAGCTTCACGCAGTCGTACCATTCGGCGTCGCCGATGATCCCCGACACCCTGAAGCCGAGATCGTCCCTCGCTTCGGTCCTGCCCGAATACTCGCCCCGCAGCCATCGCAGGCAGGCGGACGCGGTGCGGTCGTCGTCCTCCAGAACGGCTGCGTAGTAGTGAGTGATGACAGACACGAAGTCGTATCCTCCGACGAACGACTCGAGCGAGCGCAGACGCTCGCGCAGGGCGTTCCCGAAGGCGGCGTTCCAGCCGTCTCCCCCTTCGTCGAGGCCGCCCGCCCGCAGTTCCGACGAGATGTCGAAGATCAGCTTCGCGAGGACCTGCGTCAGGCCCCCGCCGTCGGGCGACGATTTCGTCGCCATGTTCTTTATCAGCTCCCGGTATGTGGCAAGGCCGGTCCCCGAGGTACCGTACAGTCTGCGCTCGGGGGACAGGTCGACGTCTGCGCAGACGAATCCTCGCTCGAGAGCGTAGCCGCGTATGAGCTGCATGAGGAAGCTCTTGCCGCTGCCGTATCTTCCGATGAGGAACCGGACGCTGCCTCCGCCTTCGCTGACTCGCTCAAGGTCGGACAGCATCGCTGTGATCTCTTCGCCGCGGCCGATGGCTATGTACGGCGTGCCGGTCCGGGGAACGACTCCCGCGGAAAGCGAAGCGATGAGCGCCGTAAGTATTCTCTTGGGGACGGGACGTTCACTTTGCATTCCCTTCGTCTCCTTTCGCGATCAGTCCGGCCGTCTGCATGGCCTCGGATTCGTATTCATCGATCACCTTCCACATCTGTCCCGCGGAACAGAGCAGGACGTCTCCGGTGATGTCGTAGGCCGCGGCGTTGATCTTCTCGGCCAGGGCGTCGGGGAGCATCCCCGCGGCGTCCGCGGCGCGCTTTTGCGCGGCGCGGTCGCCGGCCGCGGCCGCCGCGACGAAATCGATCACCGCACGGGCGGTCTTTCCGTCCGCCGCGGAGTCTTGCTTCCCGGCAGCGACGTTCTGTCCACCGGATGCCTCCGGCTGTCCTGCAGGCAGCTCTTCCCGTTCCACGGGAACCGTGTTCCGCGATCCCGCCGCAGCGGTACTTTCCTCCGGCGCGGCTCTGTGCCCGGCGGACACTGCGACAGGTCCCTGCCCGGCGGACACCGGTCCGTCCGCGAACGCGGACGTCAGAATGTCGGTGACCGCCCAGGAGCTCTCCTCGATCCTCGCGGCCGATCCGACGTCCGCAGGGGCGTACGGCCGGTCGTATTTCGACTCGTAGTCATCCTCGGGAGGCGCCTCCCTGTGCTTTCCGGCCGAAGGCAGCTTTTCGTCGAAATATGCGTCGACGGCGGCCGCGGCGGTGTCTGGCAGCTTCCCGTGAGAGAGCTTGGAGCGCACCCCGAACGACTGCCTGAGCCTGTTTTCGGCATATTTTATCGTATTCGAGAGCAGCATCTTCGTCTCGACCGAAGCCGAGAACGACAGATACTCCACCGTGATCTTTCTCTTGACCGACGGGTGGCAGAGCGCGCCTATATACGCGTCCCTCACCGCCGTCCTCCGGGTGAGCGACCCCGACGTGTCCGCTCCCGCCTTCTTCAGGACTTCGCAGAGCATCCCTCTCATATGCTCCGTATAGAACCTCAGGGTCTCTGCGTCGGCTGACGCGAAGCGGCTCTTGCGGAAGTCGTAACCGGATACGAAATACAGCAGGTAATCGACGAAAAAGTCGCCGCCCGACATCGGATCGAGGTAGAACTCGCGCAGTCTCGCCCGGCGTATGACGTCGGCCATGACAGGCCCCATGCGAGCGAGCGGAGGAGCGAGCCTGTGAATGAGGCAGAAGTCGCAGATCCATTCGGTGAGCTGGTCGTCGAGACGGGGGTTGTCGCCGCGGTAGCCCTTCCAGATGTCGACGAGCATACCGAGAGCCTCCGCCGGCGAAACGAAGTATTCTCCGTCCTCGCGTCGTCTGCCGCCGAGGTTTATCAGCTCGTATATCAGAAGAAGGATGTATCCGTAGTCGGCGCGCGGCGTCTCTCCCGACGCGATACCGTCGCGTATCTGAAGATAGTACGCCAGCTGTTCGCGGTCGAGCTGGGAATACTGAGGCATATACGAGAAGAAGGGGCGGTATTCGGCTCCTTCGGAAGTGACTCCGGACAGCTTTTCGGCCGCCGACAGAAAGGCGTCGTAATAGTTGTATGTCGTGTGCCAGGCGTATACCGAGACCTTCTTAACAAGCGGAAGGCCGGGCTCGTAGCTGCCGAGGAATTTTCCGAATCCCGGCATCCTCGGGTGATCGGGACCGGAGACGCTCCGGGGCGGCAGGGGTTCTCCGGCAGGGACCCGGGCGGTTCCGGTCGCGTCCGAAGCGGAGCGCGGGATACCGCTCCCCTCCCGCGAAGCGGAAGAAGCCGGAGACAGGGTGAAGGAGGCCCCGGACGCCGGCGGGACGTATGTCGGCATAACTTGCGCCGGTGACGCGCCGGCAGAGGCGAGCCGTTCGGGGACGGGTATCTCGATCTCGACGGGCTCGTGCGGGAGCCCGCCGTCCGCGGCGGGCTTTCCGGAGCCGCCGTCATATGAGCTTTTCATATCCCGCGTATCCAC
>CADCPG010000139.1 GCA_902803255.1 uncultured Ruminococcus sp.
GGCTGCCAGGCGCCGAGCGACGTTCCGCCGTCGGCGCAGGGGATGAGGCCTGTGATCCTTCCCGTCGCGCGGTGATACTCCTCGGCAAACGAGGTCGCGAGGCAGACCCCGGAACGGTATTTGCCGGAGAAGACTCCCCTGTCGGGATTTACCGGCTCGCTCAGCTTCTGCCAGCGCCCGTTGCGCAGCATGAGCAGGTCTTTGTCCTCTATCGGCTCGACGGAACCGATGTCGCCCCTGCCGCACATGTTCGACTGGCCTATCATGAGAAACGAATCTATATCGTAAGGTCCCCAGTCGAACGCGGGATCCGCGTTCTTTTCTTTTATTTCTTCCTTTTCCGCGCCGTTCATTTGTCTCCCCCGTTACGGTCATTCATTCGGATCATTTTATTCATCTCAAGCCGCAGGTCATACCGGCGCCCCGCTTCCGGCATCCGCTGTGCGCGGACCGCGGCAGGCGCCCGCAGGCGTCATTTTTTTCCTTTTTTCGCCACCGAGAAGCCGAATCTGCCGCATTTCCTGCCCGTCGCGAAATATTCGCCGTGCAGATACGCGAGCATCCCCGCCTTCCGCAGGACCAGCTTCCCTTTTTCGTCGACATACCGTTCGTCGGCCTGCGTCGCGACGATCTCTGCCATGAACAGAGTGTGGCTGCCCAGGTCTTTTCTTTCGATGACCCGGCACTCGACAGACAGCGGGCATTCGGCGATCACCGGGACCGACACCTCCGAGCCCGGCAGCAGATGGAATCCGCACTTCTCTATCTTGTCGACCTTCCTTCCGCTGAGCATACCGCAAAGATCGGTCTGACGCGCGATGGCGTCGTTCGGGAAATTGATCACGAACTCGCCCGTGCGGTCGATGATCCCGTGCGAGAACCGCTCCGGCCGCACGGAGATGTAGGTGATCGGGGGCTTCGAGCAGAGTATGCCCGTCCAGGCGACCGTGATAACGTTCACGCGTCCGTTCTCCGCGCAGGTGACGAGCGCGGGCGGCACCGGTCCGGTAATGGCTCCGGCCTTCCATACAGCTCTCCCCGCACTGCCTTCCGTCCTGTTCACGCCGGCCGCGTTCCCGCCGGCCGTTTCTTCTTTTTCATTCCGTGCGTCTTTCATATCCTTGCCACGCCGTCCTTCCGCCTTCCGCCGGCCTCCTTCTCTCCCCTCTCTGTCCTCAGTTCCTGTTTCTGTGCTCCAGCAGATACCAGAGCAGCAGCGCGGCGGCGGCCGGCACTGCTATGAGGAAGATCTGCCACAGGTTCATCCCGAAGACAGTGAGCATCAGAAGATACAAGAACGCCAGGACCGACGCCGTCAGCAGCATTATGATAAGCTGTCCCAGCCTGTTGTGTCCCCAGACGCAGTTGAACACCAGGAGCACGGTAAAGGTCAGCGGGACCGCTCCGACGAATATCAGCCACAGCTTTCCCGCGTCGCCGCCGACAGACCGCATCACGACGTACAGGATCACTGCGACGAGCCATACCGCCGTCGCGGAGAGCAGCGAGATATCGAATCTCGCGGCCGACATACCGAGTATCTTCTTTCCGCCGCCCGTCTTCCCCGACGCCGCCGCGGAGCTTCCGGCGTCGGAAAGGCCGTCGCTGCTTCCCATGAGGGCATCGACGGACACGCCGAACAGGTCGGCGATCTCCTTGATCACAGCGATGTCCGGCAGCGACTCCGCCCGTTCCCATTTCGACACCGCCTTGTCGGTATAATTGAGTTTTTCCGCGAGATCGGCCTGAGTCATTCCTGCCCCCTGCCTCAGCGCGGTAATATTCGACGCTATCGTTTCAGTCAGTTCTCTTCTGTCCATTTCACCACAGTTTTCCGGTCTTTCCAATCGCCTTCAAAGGCGAATTCCGTGTTTATATATTATATCATAATCTTCCCGAATTGAAAACAAAAAAGCGAAACTCCGTTGTGACGGCAGCTCTCCGGGTGATGACCGGAAAACCGGCTGGTCACGCCAGTTCCCATAAGGGTGTTTTTAGTGTTTTTCGCGGTCTCGGTTAGGACGGACAGTAAAATGCCCGTCCTTTTCCGTTTTTATCAAGCAACCGTTGTTTACTCGTTTTTTGCCCTGTATCATAGTTGCCCGCCGGAGAACAAAGCCCCGCAAATAGCCCCGTACGCGCTTTAGTACCGCAAGTGGGGTCGGTCTTCCGCCCGTGTTATTTGCCGATGGCATGCCGCTTGCGGCAAGCCATAGGCGGTGCATTGCCTTTCCGGAGAACAGCCGTGCCTTTCCAAGATCCGGTAAGCTGAAAAAAGAAAAGCGCCGTACGTCCGGAATCAGTACGGGATACGGCAAAACAGGCAGAATAGTCTGCTGTCTTACCTATCTTTTAAGTACTGTCCGGATTCGTACGGCGCCTGGCGGATCTTCAAATCATGCGGAACTTGCAATAAACGGACTGATTATCGCATGTTTGAATTCTAACCCATGACCCAGGGTTGTTTTTAAGGATTCAAGCGTCCCTTTTTTCTTCGATTGACAGCTATCCAAAAACTGACTGCGGTACAAA
>CADCPG010000140.1 GCA_902803255.1 uncultured Ruminococcus sp.
AAACGGAGCTTTTGCGAGAAAACCGGAGCTTTCGCGCTGTACCGAGTGACGAAACCGAGCCGCTTTCGAGTCAGCCCCGTTATGACCGCTTCGATATCCCTCCGTATGATATTCCGCCGTCGCGGTGCAGATTTGCTCATTTCTCTGCCGACAGCTTGAAAATTATATCACAGTTCAGGCAAAAAAGCAACAGTTTTTTTCGCAGATCGCGTCTTTGTACAAAAAAACTCTTGCAATCCAGTCGAGTATGTGCTATAATATTCCGGCACGGGCGAGGAGGCATAGCTCAGTTGGTTAGAGCGCACGGTTCACATCCGTGAGGTCGAGAGTTCAAGTCTCCCTGTCTCCACCGAATACGGGGCGTTAGCGCAGTTGGGAGCGCACAACACTGGCAGTGTTGGGGTCAGGGGTTCGAATCCCCTACGCTCCACCGTTATCTCAAAAGCGGACGTTCTAACGTCCGCTTTTATTTTTCCGACATCCGAAAGGGGTTCATCAGCAATGAAAGATCTGGGATACTACAACGGGCACATCGATCTCATCGAAAATATCACGGTCCCCGTGAACGACCGCGTACACTGGTTCGGCGACGGTGTGTACGACGTCGCCATGGTCTGCGGCGGCAAGCCCGTCATGCTTGACCGCCATATAAAGCGCTTCTACACTTCTGCGTCGATGCTCCGCATCGAGATCCCCCTCGCTCCAGACGATCTCGACTCCCTGCTCCGTGATCTGTCGTCAAGAGTCGACGATCCCGACCAGATTGTATACTTCCAGGTGACTCGCGCGACCGCTCCGCGCAGACACGCCTTTCCGCAGGGAGCGACGCCCAACCTGTGGGTGACCGTGACCCCGAAGAAGCTGGCCAAGCCGGAGTCGCTCAGGGTGATCACGATCGACGACACCCGCCATCTCCACTGCAACATAAAGACGCTCAACCTGATCCCCAACTGCATGGCCGAACAGTTTGCCGTCGATGCCGGATGCGACACGGCCGTCTTCCACCGCGGCGAGTTCGTCACCGAAGCCGTGCACGCGAACGCGCATATCATAAAGGACGGGAAGATCGTCACTCATCCCGCCGACAACCTCATACTGCCGGGCATAGCGAGGGAGAGGATGACGGAGATCGCGAAGATACTCGGCATTCCCGTCGAGTTCCGTCCCTTCACGCTCGACGAGTTCAAGAGCGCCGACGAGATCTTCCTCACCAGCTCGACCACCCCCTGCGCGAGAGTTAGCGAGATCAACCTCTCGCCCGCAGGCGGCGCCGATCCCGACACCTTCTTCAGGCTGCGCGACGCCATATACGCCGACATCGCCGGGATGACCGGCTGCACCTTTTGAGGACACGCGATGAAGACCCGCACCGAGAGCGACTCCTTCGGGCCGATCGAAGTCCCGGCAGGAAAGTACTGGGGGGCTCAGACTCAGCGCTCGCTTGAAAATTTCAGGATCAGAGCCGGAAAAGACATAATGCCGCGCGAGATCATATACGCGCTCGCCGGACTTAAGGCGGCCGCGGCCGAGGCGAACCTGACGCTCTGCCCCGACCGGATGACAGAGGAAAAGGCGAAGGCGATCACCGCCGCCGCCGAAGAGATACTGTCGGGCAGCCTCGACGGAAACTTCCCCCTCGTGATCTGGCAGACCGGCTCGGGCACCCAGACGAACATGAACGTCAACGAGGTCATCGCGAACCGCGGAAACGAGCTCGCCGGACGGCGCCTGCTGCACCCGAACGACGACGTGAACATGTCACAGTCGTCGAACGACATCTTCCCTTCCGCGATGAACATCGCCGCCGCAAGGGCCGTCGGGTACCGGCTCATACCCGAACTCGAAGGACTTGCGCGGACCTTCCGCGGGCTGGAGGAAAGATACTCCGGCACTGTAAAATGCGGCAGGACGCATCTGCAGGACGCGACGCCCATGACCTTCGGACAGGAGGTCTCGGGGTGGCGCGCGAGCGTCGAGACCGGCGCCGCCGTGCTGCGTGATATGCTTCCGCTGATCTCCGCGCTGGCCGTCGGAGGGACGGCGGTCGGGACCGGACTCAACTCGCCGGAGGGATTCGGCGAGGCGGTCTGCGACATACTCAACCGCAGGGAGAACGGCGGACGGGAAGCCGGCGTACGGCTCAGCTTCAGACAGGCGCCTAACCTGTTCCACGCGCTGTCGTCCAGAGGAGAGCTGGCGGCGGTCCACGGCGCGGTGAAAGCCGCCGCGGCGGACCTGCTCAAGATCGCGAACGATATACGCTGGCTCGCGAGCGGCCCCAGACTCGGGCTCGGCGAGATCACGATACCGGCGAACGAGCCGGGGTCGTCGATCATGCCGGGCAAGGTGAACCCCACGCAGTGCGAGGCTCTCACTATGGCGGCCGTGCGCGTCATGGGCAACGACGCCGAGATCGGCATCGCGGCTTCGCAAGGCAATTTCGAGCTGAACGTCTATGCCCCGCTCATCGCGGCCGACTTCCTTGATTCGGTCATGCTCCTCTCCGACGCCGTGCGCTCGTTCAACGCCGGATGCGCATCCGGCATCGAGGCCAACACCCGGAAAATGGAAGACTCGTCCGCGGAGTCGCTGATGCTGGTGACCGCACTTTCTCCCCATATAGGATATAATAACGCCGCAAAGGCGGCAAAGACCGCGCTGGAGGAGAATATCTCCATTGAAGAGGCGGCAGTTCGCCTCGGATTCGTGACCCGCGGGGAATTCAGGCGTCTCGTCAGGCCGGAAGACATGACGCATCCCGACCGCAGGGACTGAGCCGCGCGCGGATGCTTCGCGGCGACGGCAAAGGCAGAGGACAGAAGGCAGAAGACATCATAATGGAAACCGCTGTGTCATCAGGAGAACGCATGATGATCCCCATGAAGAAGAACGACGAAGTCGAACTTGAAATAACGGATATCACCGACGAAGGCTTCGGAGTCGGAAGGGTCCGGGACGGCTCCGGGACCGGCGGTTACGTCGTGTTCGTGCCCGGTGCGGCTCCGGGCGATGTTGCCGCGGTCAGGATCCTCAAGGCCGGCCGTTCGTTCGGGTACGGGCGAGTGACGTTGCTCCTCCGCGCGTCGGAGCTCCGGACCGATCCCGCATGCCCCGTTTTCGGGAGATGCGGCGGATGCGCGCTGCGTCACATAACTTACGAAGCCGAACTTCAACTCAAGAAAAAATGGATCGCAGACAGTCTGCGCCGCTGCGGCGGCACAGATGCCGGCGATTTTCCTATCTATTCGGCGGGCCCCGAAAGATACCGCAACAAGGCCGAATATCCCGCCGGAACCGGCCCCGACGGCAGGCTGTTCTTCGGGCTTTACGCGCCCCGGTCGCACCGCACGGTCGACGTCGGCGACTGCCTGCTCGAACCTGAATTCTACGGCGATATCGCAGCCGCCGCGGCAGGGTTCTGCAACCGCCGCGGTCTTACCGCATACGCCGACGGCACCGGCGGGACGGTGAGGCACCTCTATATCCGCGACGCCCGCGCCACCGGCGAGGTGTCGGTATCGCTGATAGTCAGCAGCCCTTCCCTGCCCTTCGCAGACGAGTTCGCCGACGCCGTGACGGCCGTCTGTCCGCAGGCGGTGTCGGTGTCCTGCATCGTCAATGACCGCCCCGGAAACGTGATCCTCGGCGACAGGCTCACGGTCATCCGCGGCAGGGATACCCTGACCGACGTCCTCTGCGGCGTCGAATTCCGGATCTCTCCGATGTCGTTCTATCAGGTCAATCACGACGGCGCGGAGCTGCTCTACCGAACGGCGGGCGATTTTGCGGAAGCGAAGGCCGGAGACACGGTCCTCGACCTCTACTGCGGCGCGGGGACCGTCGGGCTGTGCGTCGCGCCTCCGGGGACCCGGCTCATAGGGGTGGACATCGTTCCGGAATCGATAGAAAACGCGCGGGAAAACGCGGCGCTGGCGCACAGGACCGACGCCGAATTCTTCTGCGCCGATGCCGGCAGCGCCGCGATGCGGCTCGCCGGAGAAGGCATAAGACCGGATACCGTGATCGTCGACCCACCCCGCAGGGGCTGCGGCGAAGAGGTCTTCGAAGCTGTGAAGGCCATGTCGCCGGAGAAGATCGTCATGATCTCCTGCAACCACGTCACCTGCGCCCGGGACATCTCCCGCTTCGCAGAGATCGGCTATTCCGTCCGCCGCCTCGCCGCCGTCGACATGTTCCCCCGAACTGCACATGTGGAGACGGTGGTATTAATGACAAAGAAATGAGTAAATCGGAGTTTGACGGAGGAATAGCAATGTTGATAAAAGAAACATGCAAGCTGTTGAAACAAG
>CADCPG010000141.1 GCA_902803255.1 uncultured Ruminococcus sp.
AATATGTGGTGTGTCTGTGGTTGTTGATGTAATGCGTCCTGTCAACGCGCGGCAGTCTCCCCTCAGCGGCGAGACGCCGGAGTTCCTCGATCGTCAATTCAGACTTCCCTCCGGATAATCGTTATGAGGTTTTAAGACCGTTTTTTGTCTGTTCAGGCTTTGCTGCTGCGGTAGCTTTCGGCTTCCCAGTGTACTATGAACTCCCTGAGCCACGGCGACATCGGGTGATATCCTCCGAAATTCCCGGCGTATACCGTGATCTTCACCTGGTCCTTCACTATATCCGCTATCCTTGCGGCGTCGGCGGGATCCTTTCCGCAGACATATACCGCGGCGCCCTTCACCGCGACCGTCCTCGGGAAGGAGCCGGTACGTGCCGTGAATCCCTCCGCCGCGGCGGAAAGAGCGGCTGGGTCGGGCTCGCGGTCGAAGACCAGCCCGCGGGCGCCGGCGTATACGATGTGGTCGGGCGTCGGAGAACCGCATTCGGGGTCCCACGAAGCGATATCGTCTCCCGACAGCATTATGACGCACGGACGGCCGTTCGCGGCTCCCAGAGCCGTCAGAACGGCGCAGAAGCGGTCTTCGCCGCCGACCTGAATACTGTCCGGCCTTTTCCTTATCAGCCCGTCAAGCGTCCCGGTGACGGCGCTGAAGAGCCTGTCGAGCCCGCTCACGTCGTCCGACGCGAAAAACACGCCGTGATTGCGCAGGAAGAGCAGCTCGGCGTCCCTCCCGTGCTCTGCCCTGTATCCGTCCAGGGCGCCGCGGCAGAGCACCGCCAGGAGATATCCCGGCTTCGATTCGTCGGTAAAGACGGCCTCCGGGAAAAGCATCCTCCCGACTCTGAAGTAGTCCTCCGAACAGGTGAGCCCGTTGACGAGCGACGGGTGGATATGGAGGACGTATTTCTGCGGGAAGAGGCCGTGCAGCATCGCCTCGACGCTCGGCCGGCCGCCCGAGCCCGGAACGCGCGCGTCCAGCATGTCGGCCAGCACCGCGGCCTCGCGCTCCTTCTCGCCTTCCGGATACTTTTTGTCGAGTATCCTTCCCAGCTTCTCCCGGTCCATGCGTACGAAGCCGTCGGGGCCTATCGTGGCAAGCGCGGTACCCGACGCCTTGACGTAGAGCACGCCGCCCTCCTTCGCCGAGGTGTTTCCTCCGCCGGCGATGACGCAGTTGCCGTCGGCGCCGTATCTGTTCGAGAAAGCCGTGAGTTCGGCAAGTGTTTCTGATATCATTTTAATATGCCTTCCCTTTTTCGGTATTTCTTCGGAGAGTCCGCGCATCCGTTGAGACGAGCGCCCTTAAGCCGGGCGTCGCCGGGAGCAGCGGGCTTAGTCCTCCCCGGTCTCGCGCAGCAGCCGCTTCTCTGCCTCGGCGCACCACAGCCCGCCGTGTGCGCGGACTATCTCATCGAGATCGCCGCATACCGGATACCTGTCCTTGAACTTCCCGAGGTCCCGCAGAGAGACTAGCGGCAGGTCGGAGTGCGTGTATATCAGTTTCTTCCCTCCCGGGATCGACGGAAGCTCCCCGATCGTCCCGATGACCGCTCCGAGTCCGCCGATATGCGTGACCATCGCGGCGGGATCGATGACGCCCCGCCCCATGAGATCGATGGCGTCGCGGAGGTCGTCGTTGTTGCCTCCGCTCGTTCCGACGACATGCGTGCCGGCGTAGTGGACGTTGAAGAAGTTGAACTCCGCCCGGAAACCGGGGTCGGCGGGACCGGCGAAGAAGTTTAGACATCCGTCCTTCGCGAGCAGCGAATCGGCCTCCTCGACCACCTGCTTCACCGGAGCCATGCAGAACACGTCGTCGAAACCGCGCCCTCCGGTGAGAGCCTTCATTTTTTCTGTATAATTCCCGTCAGAACCGTTGATGAAGACCAGTTCGACGCCCTTTTCGGCGGCTTTTTCAGGCGGATAAAGCGATTCAGCGCGGCGCAGTTTGGAGTCGTTGCCGGTATATCCGCCCGTTACCGCCAGCAGCTTCGGCTTTACCGGGCCCTCAAGGGCGTATTCGATCGCCGCGAGACCCATGGGACCGACTCCCGCCAGGATCGCGGCGTTTCCGCCGGGAACGATGCCCATCCTGTGGACGTAGCTGCCCTGGGTCACATGATAATTCGCCTTGAAAGCCCCGATGACGCACGAGAGCGGCTCGGCGAGCGACCCGTAAAAATAGGCGTCACCGCTGAATCTGAGCAGACAGCCTGTCTCCATGACCTCGTTCGGTATGACGACGTACGTGGCGTCGCCGCCTATGTTGGGATACGAATATCCGGGAGCCGCCAGCGACCCTCTGTAGTTCATCGCCGGCTGTATCGAGAA
>CADCPG010000142.1 GCA_902803255.1 uncultured Ruminococcus sp.
ACCTTCATACGCGACAGAAACAGCAGGAAAAAAGCCGAAAAAAAGGAGGGCGGAAACGGTGATCTATCTTGAGCTCTTCTTAAACTTCCTCCAGATAGGGCTGTTCAGCATCGGAGGCGGATACGCCGCGATGCCCCTCATACAGGAAAGGGTCGTAGACGCGAACGGGTGGCTGTCGATGACGCAGTTCGCCGACATGATGGCGATAGCCGAGATGACCCCCGGACCGATAGCGATAAACGCCGCGACGTTCGTCGGCATACAGGTCGCCGGGATCCCCGGAGCGGTAGTCGCGACGCTCGGGTGCATCTTCCCCTCCTGCGTCATCGTCACGGTGCTCGCGTACTTCTACTACCGCTTCAGGAAACTGAACATGATACAGGGCGTGCTATCCGGCCTGCGGCCCGCCGTGATCGCCATGATAGCCTCGGCGGGGATCACGCTGATCATTCTTGCCTTCTACGGGCAGAGATCGCTGCCGGCGGACCTCGCGTCGGCTGACATAATAGCGGTCGCCATCTTCGCGGTCGCGGTCTTCGTACTGCGTATGTGGAAGCCGAATCCCGTATTCGTCATGGCGGGGTCGGGAGTCGCCGGACTGATCCTGTACTCTCTCTTCGGATGACGCCGCCCCGAATGAAGGCACGCGAGATGAAAAACACGGCTGAGAGAACAAAATACGCGCTGTTCACCGGCGCCGCGGGGGGACTCGCCTCGGCCTGCATCGGGGTCCTGCTTGAAAAATACCCGGAGTGGCGCGTCTTTGCTGCCGACAAAGACGGGGAGAAGCTTCGCGAACTCGCAGGAAGATGCGGAGAGCGCGTGATACCGGTCGTGACCGACGTCACATCTGACGCCGGCTGCGCGGACTGTCTGCGCATCGTGAAGGAGCACACAGGCGGCCTCGACGCCGTCGTGAACGCCGCG
The DNA here is from genome assembly GCA_902803255.1 of uncultured Ruminococcus sp. Classification (GTDB taxonomy): domain Bacteria; phylum Bacillota; class Clostridia; order Oscillospirales; family CAG-272; genus CAG-390. The sequence goes on from CADCPG010000142.1 coordinate 928, forward strand.
GGGATCCACACTATGGCCTCGCTCGTCGAGAGCGACGCCGCCGCGGTGACGGAGAGGCTCGCCGCGGTCAACCTCTTCGGCATGATGCGCATAAACCGCATCTTCTTCCCTCTCGTGAAGGCCGCGCGGGGGCGCATTATCGACTTTTCGTCCGAATGCGGGTTCGAGAAGGCGCAGCCCTTCAACACGCCCTACGCGGTCACCAAATACGGCGTGGAGGCCTACACCGACGGCCTTCGCAGGGAACTGAACTTTCTCGGCATCAAAGTAATAAAGATACAGCCCGGCTCTTTCGGCACCGGCCTGCTGGACCAGGCTCAGCGGGGCTTCGACGACCTGCGCGCCGGGACCCTGTACTACGGAGAGATCCTCGACGCCCTTGGCCCGCTGATGAAGGGGGCGATGTCGCATCCGCACGACGCGAAAGTGCTCGCGAAGACCGTCGTCCGCGCGATGACGTCGCGGCGTCCGCGCCTGCGGTACCGCGTGAAGAACACATGGTATCTGCGGCTCATCGATCCTCTCCCCGACAGACTGCAGGATCTCGCCTACCGGAAGGCAGCGGAGATCGGGTGCAGAAAAAAGAAAGCGGAGACAGGCGTGAATCCCGCGGAAACAGGGCGGAGGCGGACGTGAAAGAAGGAGAAGAAATAAACGCACGCGGAGTCATCGACGCGGCAAAAGAATATATCACGCGGCTGTTCGCGGGGAACAGCGGCGGTCACGACGCCGCGCACACGCTGCGCGTCTACCGGAACGCCATGCGCATCGCCGACGGTATGCCGGGGTGCGACAGGATGACAGTCGCGCTTGCCGCCCTGCTCCACGACGCCGACGACGGCAAGCTCTTCCGCACCGAAAACTTCGCGAACGCGAGGACGTTCCTGGAGAAAGAGGGCATAGGCGCGGAACAGACCGAAAAGATCTGCTCCGTCATCGGAGAGGTGTCGTTCAGCAAAAACCGCGGAAAGGAACCGTCGTCGCCTGAGAGCATGATCGTGCGCGACGCCGACAGACTCGACGCGATGGGCGCCGTCGGCGTTGCCAGGACCTTCGCCTACGGCGGGGAGCACGGGCGCTCGCTCGACGAGTCCGCCGCGCATTTCCGCGAGAA
>CADCPG010000143.1 GCA_902803255.1 uncultured Ruminococcus sp.
AAAAACGTCGCCGCTCTCACTCCGAAAGAGGCAAAAGAGACCGCGCAACGGCTGCGCGACGCCGGCATCGGCGTGTGGTCGGTAGGTTCGCCGATAGGCAAGGTCGACATCTCCTCGCCGGCCGACGACGAGACCGACCGCTTCATGCGGATCCTCGACACCGCCGTCATCTGCGGCGCCGAAAACATCCGGCTCTTCTCTTTCTACGGGACCGGCGGCGACAGCCGTTACCTCGACGAGGTGGTACGCCGCCTCCGCACGATGCTCGAGCGCTCCGCCGGAAGCGGAGTCACCCTCTGCCACGAGAACGAAAAGGGCATCTACGGCGATACCGCGGACAGATGCGCCGCGATACACGAAGCCCTGCCCGGACTGCGCGGTGTATTCGACCCCGCGAACTACGTCCAGTGCGGCGAGGACATCCTCACCGCCTGGGAAAAACTCTCAGGATACATCAAATACGCCCATATCAAGGACGCTCTGCCCGACGGCAGGGTAGTTCCTCCCGGAGACGGCGTCGGGCACCTGCCCGAACTGCTCCCCCTCTTCGCCGGAGCCGGAGTCGGCGTGCTCACTCTTGAGCCGCATCTGCGCGTCTTCAAGGGACTGTCGTCGCTCGAGGGCGGGAAGCGTCCGCCCGTAGGCAGCGACGCCGTCCCGCAGTTCGCGAGCGGCAGAGAAGCCTTCGACTTCGCGGCGTCGAAGCTCCGCGGGCTCATATCCGCACTCTGAGCCTGCATCCTGACCTTCCCGGTCAGCGGGCGAAAATCGGAAGCGGAAGCGGAAACGTCGATACGGCTTCTCTTCCGCTCCGATCCTCTCCCCCTCACCTCCGCTCCTCTCTCATCCCCTCAAATCCGCTTCCCGGGAAAGACGCCGGAAGGGCGGAAAGACAAACAAAATAAAAAATGAAACAGGGTCCTAAAATGATCATCGGAGCACAGTTATATACCGTCAGAAACTTCTGCCAGACCCCGGAGGACCTCCGGTCGAGCCTGCGGCGCTGCGCCGAAATGGGATACCGCGCGGTGCAGCTGTCGGGCGTATGCGAGTACGATCCGGCGGAGATGTCGGACATGCTCGCGGAATACGGGCTCGAGGCGCCGATCACGCACACACCGTTTTCGCGCATCACAGGCCAGACCGACGCCGTGATAGCCGAACACAGGGTCTTCGGAGCGAGATACATAGGTCTCGGCTCGATGCCGGATCTCAAAAAGAGCGGCTGCGACGTCGCTCTGCTCGATCGCAACCTCGCGCTGCTCGCGCCCGCGGTCGAAAAGATCCGCGAAGCCGGGATGGTATTCATGTACCACAACCACAACATGGAATTCGCGAGGACGGAGAGCGGCGAGCTGCTGCTCGAGCATATCGCGAACACACTTCCCGCCGACTGCACCGGCATCACGCTCGACTGCTACTGGGTGACCGCCGGGGGCGGAGACCCGGCCTACTGGCTGCGCCGGCTGTCGGGCAGAGTCGACTGCATACATCTCAAGGACATGGTCTACAGCGGAGAAGACAGCGCCGTCAGGATGGCTCCCGTCGGACGCGGGAACCTCAATCACAGGGCGATCGTCGATGCCGCGAAGGACGCGGGCGTGCGATACGCATTCGTCGAGCAGGATCACTGCTACGGCGAGGATCCCTTCGAATGCCTGAAGGAGAGCCTCGAGTGTCTCCGCGCTCTGGGCTGCGACGACTGACGCATCCCCGGGCGGAAATCCGTACGAAAAGAGGAAACAGCTATGGAAAAAGTTCGCGTCGGAATAATCGGAGTGGGAAATATGGGTTCGACCCACTTCAAGTCCGTCATAGGAGGCAAGGTGCCGGGACTCGAGGTCGCAGCGATCGCAGACCGCAGGCCGTCGAGACTCGAATGGGCGGCGTCGTATTTTGCCGAGGCAAAAGAAAACGGCAAGACGTCGAACGGTGACTACAAAGCCTTCTCCGAGGGCAGCGATCTCATCGCGTCCGGTACATGCGACGCCGTACTGATCTGCATACCTCATTATTTCCACCCGCCGATGGCTGTTGACGCCTTCCGTCACGGCCTGCACGTGATGTGCGAGAAGCCGGCCGGTGTCTACACCCTCCAGGTCCGCGAGATGATGGCGGAGGCCGACAGGCACCCAGAACTCGTCTTCGGTATGATGTTCAACCAGCGCACCAACCACGTCTACCGCAAGATGCGCGAGATCATCCGCTCAGGCGAGCTCGGAAGCATCCGCCGGACCAGCTGGATCATCACGACCTGGTACAGATCGCAGTTTTACTACGATTCGGGCGACTGGCGCGCGACCTGGAGCGGCGAGGGCGGCGGAGTGCTGCTCAACCAGTGCCCGCACCAGCTCGACCTGTGGCAGTGGATCTGCGGCATGCCCGTGCTCATCGACGCCCATATGAAATACGGCAAATGGCACGACATCGAGGTCGAGGACGACGTCACCGCCTACTGCGAATACGCGAACGGCGCGACGGGCACCTTCATCACCTCGACCGGAGACGCCCCCGGCACCAACCGTTTCGAAGTCGTCTGCGACGGAGGAACGCTCGTCTGCGACTCAAAGACGCTTACTCTGGCCAGACTCGACGTCCCGCTCGACAAATTCGACGGAAGGGCCGCCGGCTCGGCCTTCGCGCATCCGAACAGCACTCTGTCGGAGGTCGAGACCGACGGCGAGAACCCGCAGCACAACGGCGTGCTCCGGGCCTTTGCCGACGCGATACTTCACGGCGGAAAGCTCGTCGCCGACGGCCGCGAGGGAATATTCGGCCTGACCGTATCGAACGCCATGCATCTTTCGGCCTGGCTCGGACACGAAGTGGAGATCCCGTTCGACGAGGCCCTCTTCCGCGACGAACTCATGAAGCGCGCGGCGTCCTCGAGACGCAAGGGGACCGTCACCGAGGTCACCTCGAACACAGACGGAACATACTGACAGATCAGGCACACCCGGCCGCTCTCGGCACCGGCCAGATACTCACCGCCCCGACATTTTGTTAAAGGTAATCGAACGAAATGGCTGAACACACCCCGAAAAGAGGCGCAGGCGACGGAGAAAAGTTCCCCGAGATCGACGAATTCATAAGGCACGACGAGATCTCAAGGTTCGAAGAACTCGGCAGCGCGGCCGAATTCGGCGAGTCGGGCAGCGAGTTTCACAACTACTCCGAATTATCCGAAACTTCGCCCGATCCGGATTCCGGCAAGGACAGCGCTCTTTCGCGTCTGATCCGCTTCGCACGTGAAAAGCAGCAAAAACGCAACAGAATAGTGTCTCTCTTCGCGGCGGCGGCCGGGATAGCGGTCACGACCGTCGCGTTGCTCGTGACGTCGGTGCTGGTCGACATAAAGGACTACAGCGACGACGGCGGCAGGTTTTCGGTGTCATTCAGCATCAGCGCGCCCGAAGACATCGGTTTTTACGCGGTGCTGAACGAAGAGGACGGAGACTATTCCGAATCCCGCGTGATCGACAGATCGGCGCCTTCGGTGAGCTTCCCCTCCCTCCGGAAGAACACGGTCTACGACCTGACCGTCTTCCGCGACGACAGCGGCGAGCCGGTCCTCGTGAAGAATTTTCTGATCCTTGAGGACACCGCGCCTCCGGGACCCGCCCCGGAAACACAGCCTGCGGGACAGGACACGACGGACGGACCTCCGGCGACGGGCGGTCCGGGCGACAGTTCGGCTGGGCCCGCGGGGACCGCGGAGCCGCCCGATGTCACCGGCGTTCCCGCCGACAGCACGGAAAATCCGGAAGATACCGCGTCTGTTCCGGACGATACCACGGAAACTCCGGAGGATTCC
>CADCPG010000144.1 GCA_902803255.1 uncultured Ruminococcus sp.
GCGAACGAGCCGATCGACGAGAACGGCTGCTTCATCAACGCCAACGTCACGACTCACGAGAGAGGCGAGTTCAAGGAGTTCCAGCCGAAGGACATCGACTACATGGACGTCTCGCCGAAGATGGTCGTCTCGGCCGCTACGGCCATGATCCCCTTCCTCGAGAACGACGACAACTCGAGAGCTCTCATGGGATCGAACATGCAGAAGCAGGCCGTCCCGCTGATGGTCACCGAATCCCCGATAGTCGGCACCGGTATGGAATACAAGGTCGCTGTCGACTCCGGAGTCACCGTGATCTGCAGGAATGACGGCACCGTGACGCACGTCGAGAGCAAGAAGATCGTCGTCAAGAACGACGACGGCACCACCGATACATATCCGCTCCTCAAGTTCAAGCGGACCAACCAGGGCACCTGCCACAACCAGCGTCCGGTCGTCAAGCTCGGCGACAGGGTGAAGAAGGGGCAGGTCATAGCCGACGGCCCCGCCACCTCCAACGGCGAGCTCGCGCTCGGCAAGAACGCCCTCATCGGCTTCATGACCTGGGAAGGCTACAACTACGAGGACGCCGTGCTCCTCAACGAGAACCTCGTCCGCAACGACGTCTACACCTCGCTCCATATCGAGGTATACACGCACGAGGCGAGATCCACCAAGCTCGGCGACGAGGAGATCACCAGGGAGATCCCCCAGGTCGGCGAGGACGCCCTGAAGTTCCTCGACAGCGACGGTATCGTCATGGTCGGGACAGAGGTCCACGCCGGTGACATACTCGTCGGCAAGATCACTCCCAAGGGCGAGACCGACCAGACCGCCGAGGAGCGCCTGCTCAAGGCGATATTCGGCGAAAAGACGAGAGAGACGAGAAACACCTCGCTCGTGCTTCCGCACGGCGAATCGGGCATCGTCGTGGCCGTAAGGGTCTTCACCAGCGAGAATTACCCGCAGATGCCCACGGGCGTCAACAAGATAGTCCACGTTTACGTCGCGCAGAAGCGCAAGATCTCGGTCGGCGACAAGATGGCCGGACGCCACGGAAACAAGGGCGTCGTTTCGCGCATCCTTCCGCCCGAGGACATGCCCTTCCTGCCCGACGGCACCCCGCTCGACATCGTTCTCAACCCGCTGGGCGTTCCTTCGCGTATGAACATCGGTCAGGTGCTCGAGGTACATCTCGGCATCGCCGCCCGGAAGCTCGGCTGGAAGATCATGACCCCCGTCTTCGACGGCGCAAACGAGAAGGACATCCTCGAGTGCATGAAGATGGCGGACATGTGGCGCGACGTGTTCCCCGGCGAGAACGTCGAGGGCAAGGAGACGCGCACCGTGACCGACGAGAAGACCGGGGAGACGAAACTCCAGGTCATCGACGGCAAGACGAAACTGTACGACGGCCGCACCGGAGAGCCCTTCGACAACCCCGTCACCGTCGGGATCATGTACTACCTCAAGCTCCATCACCTCGTCGACGACAAGATCCACGCGAGGTCGAACGGACCGTACTCGCTCGTGACACAGCAGCCTCTCGGAGGCAAGGCGCAGTTCGGCGGCCAGCGTTTCGGCGAGATGGAGGTCTGGGCCCTCGAGGCTTACGGCGCCGCCTACACTCTCCAGGAGATACTCACCATCAAATCGGACGACGTCAACGGACGCCGCGCGGCCTACCAGGCGATCATCGAAGGCCAGAACATCCCGGCTCCGGGAGTTCCCGAATCCTTCAAGGTGCTCGTCAAGGAGCTCCAGTCGCTCGGCCTGAACATCCAGGTGTTCGACGCCGACGGCGGGGAGATCTCGCTCGAGACAGTCTACAGCGACGATTCGTACAAGTTCTCGTCGAGGCGCAAGCTCCGCGGCTTCAGGAACATCGAGGACATCAATGAGAACGAGGCTCCGCTCGACATCGACGAAGGCTTCGACAACTCCTTCACACTGGTCGACAGCGAGGGCAACATGATCGACGACAGCGACTCCGACGGCGACGGAGAAGACGATGACGACGAAGAATACGGCATCGACGACGCCTCCGACGCGGACGACGACTACGATGACAACAACTGATCTCATCAAAGCAGAGAGGACGAGGATTAAAATTCATGGATAATAACGAATTTGCATCTATCAGGATCGGACTTGCTTCTCCGGAGATGATCAGAAACTGGTCATACGGCGAGGTCACAAGACCCGAGACGATAAACTACCGCACTCTCAAACCCGAGCCGGGAGGACTCTTCTGCGAGAGGATCTTCGGGCCCACGAAGGACGGTGCCTGCGCCTGCGGCAACTACAAGAAGACGCACGCCACCGGCGAGAAGATCATCTGCCCCAAGTGCGGAGTCGAGGTCACGACCAAAAAGGTCCGCCGCGAGCGCATGGGACACATCGATCTCGCGAGCCCGGTGTCGCACATCTGGTACTTCAAGGGTATCCCGTCGAGGCTGTCGATAGTCCTTGACATCAAGGTCAAGGACCTTGAAAAAGTCATATACTACGCCGAGAACGTGGTCATCAA
>CADCPG010000145.1 GCA_902803255.1 uncultured Ruminococcus sp.
ATTTTCTGATAAACGGTTGACAACGGGAAACAAATAGAGTATAATTACATACCAATAAGGTAGGTAATAAAGGCGGCCTCCGGCACAGGGGGCGTGTCAAGATCCATCCTGCCGGACGGGGGCGTGAAGTGAATATCACACAGCTGAAATACGTACTTGAAGTCGCGGGCTCTCCGTCGATGCGCGAGGCATCGACGAAACTGTTCGTCACGCAGCCCGCCCTCTCTGCGAGCATACGCGAACTCGAGGACGAACTCGGGATAGTCATCTTCGAGCGTACCAACAAAGGGATCACGCTGACTGACGACGGACGCGAGTTCATCACTTACGCGAAGAAGGCGGTAGGTCAGTACATGATCCTCGAAGACCGCTATATGTCACGCGGCGGCGGTAAGGAGAAGTTCTCGGTCTCTGCGCAGCACTATAATTTCGCCATCAGGGCCTTTACAGCTCTTATAAAAAAAACTGCTCCCGGCAGATACGATTTTTCGTTCCGCGAGACCAAGACGAAGGAAGTGCTCGACGACGTCGCTGACCTGCGGAGCGAGGTCGGGATCATATCATTCTCCGGCTCGAACGAAGGTCTCTTAAAAAAGCTCTTCCGCGACCTTCAGCTCGAATTCGTGCCGCTGATGAAAAGAGACACCTACATCTATGTCTGGAAGGATCATCCGCTCGCCGGTGAAAAGATGCTGTCCCTCGACGATATGAAAGGGTGGCCGTGCGTCTCTTTCGACCAGAGCGGCGACGGCAACTTTTACATCACCGAGGAGGCGATGGCCGACTATCCCTTCGACCGGACGATAAGGTCGGGCGACAGAGCGACGACTATGGAGATCATAGCCGAGCTCGGAGGGTATTCGGTCGGTTCGGGGATGCTGGCGGAGAAAGGGTCCGTTCTCAGCGGGATGACAGCGATCAAGATGAAGGAGGAGGACCCTCTGACGATAGGCTACATAACGAGAGTCGGCCGCGCGCTCTCTCACTACGGAGAGGAATACGTAAAGGAACTGCTGAGATTCAGGGAGCTTTAGACGCGGCCTGCCCGCGATAACCTCCCCTTATCGCTGACAATAAGACCTGCCGAATTTACAAACCGGCCGCCCGGTGATATAATAATGCCATCGAAAACGAAGGAGGCTCGAACATCCCGTGAGCAACTATAAATTCGAAACGCTTCAGCTCCATGTCGGACAGGAACAGGCCGACCCGGCTACCGACTCCCGAGCGGTGCCGATCTACCAGACGACATCATATGTATTTCACAACAGCAGACACGCCGCCGACCGCTTCGGGCTCGCCGACGCCGGCAATATCTACGGCCGGCTGACGAATTCCACGCAGGAAGTGCTCGAGAAGAGGATAGCCGCTCTTGAAGGTGGCAGCGCGGCTCTGGCGCTCGCTTCTGGCGCGGCGGCGATCACGTACACCGTAGAGGCGCTCGCAGCCGGAGGGGGCCATATCGTCGCTCAGAAGACGATTTACGGCGGCACATTCAACCTGCTGGCGCACACCCTTCCGCAGTACGGGATCAGGACGACCTTCGTCAATATCCACGACCTCGCCGAGGTCGAGGCCGCGATCGAAGACGACACCCGCGCGGTATTCCTCGAGACGCTCGGCAATCCAAACAGCGACATCCCCGACATCGACGCCGTCGCGAAGATAGCTCACAGCCGCGGCATACCGGTTGTGATCGACAACACCTTCGGAACACCGTACCTCATCCGCCCGATCGAACACGGGGCGGACATCGTCGTGCATTCCGCCACCAAGTTCATCGGCGGCCACGGTACGACGCTCGGCGGCATCATAGTCGACTCCGGACGGTTCGACTGGAAGGCGAGTAGAAAATATCCTAACATAGCTGAGCCGAACCCCAGCTATCACGGCGTATCCTTCTGCGACGCCGCGGGGCCTGCCGCCTTCGTCACCTACATCAGGGCAATTCTGCTGCGTGACACCGGAGCTTCGATCTCGCCGTTCAACGCCTTCCTGCTCCTGCAGGGCGTCGAGACGCTGTCGCTGCGGCTCGACCGGCACGCCGAGAACACGAAAAAGGTCGTAAGCTACCTTGCGGGACATCCGCTTGTTGAAAAGGTGAATCACCCGTCGCTGCCGGGCCATCCCGACCGGGCGCTCTACGAAAAGTACTTCCCGCGTGGCGGTGCGTCGATCTTCACGTTCGACATAAAAGGGGGGCAGGCCGAGGCCTGGAAGTTCATCGACAGCCTGAAGATATTCTCGCTGCTCGCGAACGTCGCCGACGTAAAGAGCCTCGTTATCCATCCGGCGTCGACTACCCACTCTCAGCTGTCGGAGAAGGAACTGCTGGATCAGGGGATAAATCCGAATACGATCAGGCTCTCGATCGGGACGGAACACATCGACGACATCATCGCCGACCTCGAAGCGGGTTTTGCCGCGATAGGCTGAGCGCGGAGGCATGAAAATGAGTATGCTCCCGCGCCGGCGATGTATTCACGCGGCGGGGCGCCGGTAAGGTCATAGCGCGCGAAATACCGGACCAACTAAATGACCGCCGATCCCCGGATGAATCCGGGAAGACATGCAGGCCCCCCGTTCGCTAGTCGTCATTACGGAAACTTTTCATCACAGTCCGAACCGGATGTCAACAAGGAACAATAATTCTTTTGAAAGGAAAAATCATCATGTCAATATACACTTCCGCCGATCAGCTGATCGGAAAAACACCTCTTCTTGAACTCACTCATATCGAAAAAGAATACGGCCTCGGAGCCAGGATCGCGGCAAAGCTCGAATATTTCAACCCCGCCGGCTCGGTAAAGGACAGGATCGCTAAGGCGATGATCGACGAAGCCGAGAGCAGCGGGAAACTGAAGCCCGGGTCGGTCATCATCGAGCCGACCTCGGGCAACACCGGCATCGGGCTCGCGTCCGTCGCCGCCGCCAGGGGATACCGTCTTATCCTCACGATGCCCGAGACGATGTCGGTCGAGCGGCGTCAGCTGATCAGGGCGTACGGCGCCGAGATAGTGCTTACCGAAGGCTCAAAGGGCATGAAGGGCGCGATCGCGAAGGCGAACGAACTCGCGGAGGAGATACCGGACAGCTTCATCCCCGGCCAGTTCGTAAACCCGGCGAACCCGGCGGCCCACCGCGAGCACACCGGGCCCGAGATCTGGGATGACACCGACGGCAGGGTCGATATCTTCGTGGCCGGTGTCGGTACCGGCGGAACGGTGACCGGAGTAGGCGAATATCTGAAATCGAAGAACCCCGCCGTGAAGGTGGTGGCAGTCGAGCCGGAGACGAGCGCCGTGCTCTCGACGGGTGTCGCAGGGCCTCACAAGATCCAGGGCATCGGGGCGGGATTCGTGCCTGACGTTCTGAACACCTCGGTCTACGACGAGATAATCACGGTCCCGAACGAGAAGGCCTTCTCCACCGGACGCGAGATCGGAAGGAAGGAGGGAGTCCTGGTCGGGATCTCCTCCGGAGCGGCGACATACGCCGCGATCGAACTCGCAAAGCGCCCGGAGAACAGGGGTAAGCTGATCGTCGTGCTCCTTCCCGACACGGGAGACAGATATCTGTCCACCCCGCTGTTCTCGGACTGAGAGCACCGGCCGAGCATCCGGAATCCGGAATACCCCGGGTGCCGGATGTTCTCATCATCTGAGAAGCGATAAGAAAATGAAGATCAACGGTAATCTCAAAAAACTCGCCTCCGCGGCAGTCATGACGGCGCTGATCTGCGTACTGACGGCTGCCGTAAGGATACCGTCACCCGTGAACGGATATCTGAATCTCGGCGACAGCGCCGTGCTGTTCGCCGGATGGTTCCTCGGCCCGCTTTACGGTGCGGCCGCTGCCGGCATCGGTTCGGCGTTCGCGGATCTGCTGGCGGGCTGGCCGGTCTACATACCCGGGACTGCCGTCATCAAGGCGCTGATGGCCGTGACCGTCGCTCTGGTGAGGTCTTTTCCGCGGGAAAGAGGCCGGAAAGGCAGCCGCGCAGGGCTCATTGCGGGATCCGCCGCCGCGGAGGCGATCATGGTCTCAGGATATCTGACTTATGAGGCGGCGTTCATGGGAGAAGGCTTCGCGGCGGCCCTGTCAGGAGTCCCCGGGAACGCTTTGCAGGGGGCCGTCGGTATAGCCGGTGCGCTGCTGCTCACCGCAGCCGCGGAGCGCACCGGAGCCGTCAGGCCGTTCGGCGGGACCGGCCGCTGACGCCGGCTCGGGGTACGGTGACGGTGAGACGGAGGCCGTGCAAAACCGAAAATCATGCCCGAAACGCGCAGTTTCGGGCTTTTTGTTGAATTATTCCGGGAAACGCGGTATAATATATCAAATACGCTTATCAGATCGAAACTACAGTGAGGTACCGTGTCAATGAGCAGAATCGGAAACAGGAGCGGAGCGGGGCGGCCGAACGTGCTGGTCATCGTGACAGACGATCAGCGTGCCGGGTGCATACACGCCCTGGGCAACGGCGACATAAAGACGCCGAATCTCGACGCTCTCGTCGGGCGCGGGACGTCCTTCACCCGGGCGCATATCCCGGGAGGGTCGGTCTCGGCAGTCTGCATGCCCAGCAGGGCGATGATCAACTCCGGGCGCTTCCTCTACAGCCTTGAGGGAGAGGGGCAGAACATCCCTCCCGAGCACACGACGCTCGGCGAGTGCTTCAGGGCGGCCGGATACCGCACGTGCGGCATCGGAAAGTGGCATAACGGGCCGGCTTCGTACACCCGCTCCTTCACCGACGGGGCCGATATATTCTTCGGCGGCATGTGGGACCACTGGAACGTCCCGGTGTGCGACTTCAGGCCTGACGGCGGATACGAAAACTATATCCGCTTCACCGACAACTTCACCGCCGCCAACAGCGCGCCTCCGGTGCGGGCCGACCGCATACACGCCGGGGTGCATTCCACCGACCTCTTCTCGGCAGACGCGACCGACTTCATAAAGAATTACGACGGCGACTCACCTTTCTTTATTTACCTCGCGTACATGGCGCCGCACGACCCGCGCACGATGCCGGAAGAGTTCCGCACGATGTACGATCCGGAAAAGATACCGCTTCCCGACAACTTCCTCGAGATGCCGGCCGTCAACTGCGGCTGGTGCGGCAGCGGACGCGACGACAACCTCGCCGAATATCCCCGCAGGCCCGAGAGCATAAAGCGTCACATCGCCGACTACTACGGCATGATCAGCCATCTCGACTTCCGCATCGGGCAGATCTTCGACGCCCTGAAGGAAAGGGGATTCTGGGATAATACGATCGTGGTGTTCATGGGCGACAACGGGCTGGCCGTCGGCAACCACGGGCTGATGGGCAAGCAGAGCATTTACGAGCACAGCGTGGCCGTCCCGCTCGTCATAGCGGGGCCCGGCGTGCCGGAGGGGCGGAGGAACGACAGCCTCTGCTACCTGCTCGACGTCTATCCCACTCTCTGCGATCTGTGCGGGCTCGACATCCCGGAATCGGTCGAGGGCATAAGCCTCGTCCCGACGATGCTGAACCCGGAGGTCGGACACCGCGAAACGCTGTATTTCGCCTTCCAGGGCAGGATCCGCGGCGTCACCGACGGCCGCTGGAAGCTCATCGAATACCGCACCGAGGATCTGAAGCTCACCCAGCTCTTCGACCTGAAGACCGACCCGTCTGAGAAGATCAACTGGTTCGACTTCCCCGGCAGGGAGCAGATCACAGCAGAGCTCCGCGAGCTGCTGCTTGAATACCGCAAGTCGACCGGCGACGAGAACAGCAAATACGGAAAGATCTTCTGGGAACAGTACGACAGATACGCCGCGGCCGAGGTGAAAAACCCCTATAAGCCGTCGGGCAGGGACATCATGCGCCGCATGGCGATAAATGTCAAATAAAAAGCCTTCGCATGACGGAAGGCACGAAATAACATGAATGAGGTGACAGACCATGTTCAGGATCGACTATGAAGCACTCACCGATCCGTCGGAGCAGCCGCTCGACCGGATCCCCGAAGACGGAGGGTACTGCGCGATATTCAGAAGGATCGCGTGCGTCGGCGACTCGCTCTCCTCAGGCGAGTTCGAGACCAAGATCGAAGGCGAGAAGACGAGATACACCGACATGTTCGAGTATTCCTGGGGACAGTTCATCGCGCGGAGATGCGGCTCGCACGTGAGCAACTTCTCGAGAGGCGGGATGTCGGCCTACGAATACTGCAACGGATTCGCCGAGACGAAGGGCTTTTTCGCCCCCGAACTCGCCGCGCAGGCGTATATCATCGCGCTGGGATGCAACGATACCCGCAGCACGTCGAGACCGATGGGGGGCGTCGGCGACATCTGCGACGAAGACCCGGAGAAGAACGCCGACAGCTTCGCAGGCTGGTACGGGCGCATCGTCCAGCGCTACAGGGAGATCTCGCCCGACGCCAAATTCTTCTTCATGACCATGCTGCGCGACGACCGTCCCGATACCCAGAAGAGAGTCGCTGCCCAGTCGCAGATCATGCGCGACATGGCGGAGCACTTCACGAACTCATACGTCATCGATATGGAGAAATACGGCCCTGTCAACGACGCAAACTTCCGGAAGACATTCTTCCTGCACGGGCATATGAACCCGTGGGGATATCTGTTCTTCGGCAAGCTCACCGCGGCCTACATCGACTGGATAGTGAGGCACAATATGGACGACTTCAAGAGAGTGGGGTATATCGGTACGCCTCTCGCCGACAGCGAACTGACAAAGCGCTACGGGAACGGCTGGAGCTGAGCCCGGTCTCATGATATCTCCCGCCATTTAAGAATAACATCCCGGCCGGTATCCTCCGGCCGGGATGTTATGTCTGATTCATGCTATTGCTGATCCCTCGCCGAGCCCGAAGAACATACTCCCGGCGTTCTCCGCCAGGGTCTCGCGTATGAGCCTGTGTCCCTTCTCGCTCGGGTGGATGCCGTCGTCGGAGATGAGCGAGCGGTAGTCGTGCGAGAGAAGGAACGGACTCCGGATGTCGATGAGCGGGCAGCCGCTCTCGGCTGCGACGCGCTCGACGAGTCCGTTGTAGTATTCGTGGAAGCGGTAGAGCATTCCGACGTTCCCGAGCCACGACAGTATGTTGCCGGCCGAAAGGCCGCGCGCGATATGCCTGAAGTACAGGTCTGGGTCTATCGGAACGAGGTTTGTCAGCGCGACGGCCGCTCCCGCCTCTTTCGCCCTCTCTATGTTCCTCTTGTAGACCGCGACGAACTCCTCTGGCCCCGTGACCGGGCGGTGTTCGCCTTCGGGGCATTCCGAGACCGCCCGCCAGTCGTGGTCTGAGTCGTTGCCGCCGTATTCGAAGAGCACGGCGAAGCGTCCGTCTGACGTATCCGGGAGGAGCCGGTCGAGACGGTCTCCGCAGTATCTGACCGTCGCGCCCATGCGGGAGCGGTTGATCACGGAGATGCCGCGTTCGGTCAGCGGGCCGAACGTGCCGTCGTCGCACAGCGTATAGCTGTGCATCCCCGCTCCCGAGCGGTATATTATCCCTTTCATCACGGAATCTCCGAGAATACATAGCTGTTTCATTTGCCTTTTCCTTTTCCTTTCCCGTTATACGTTCTTTCGCGTCGTTTTCGCTTTTATTTTACATTCCGCGCCGGGAAAAGTCCACCTACCGCCGGGAAATCCCGGGAAACGCGCGGTCTACCGCCCGGAAACCGCCGGTAGAGTGCCTCTCTACCGCCGGTAGAATCGAAAAAACGGCGGGATACCTGTCGCCCCTTTTCTTTCTGTTATCATTTTTTCCGAAAATCATGTCTTTCTACCGTACCTTTCCGCATCTGGGAGCGTTTTTCCGCTCCGGTGCCAATATTATACCCCGGAAAGATTAAAGAAACATTTAAAAGAGCGGCTGAAGGCCGGTTTTCATA
>CADCPG010000146.1 GCA_902803255.1 uncultured Ruminococcus sp.
ATATACCGGGCGGAAGAGCGCGGAGGTGTCGCCGCTGGTCCTTGAGAGCGGCGGGCTCTTCGACGCGAAGACCGAAAAGTTCAGGCTTGTGGGCGTCGTTGCCGGACACGCCGACGATTACGAAGGCAACGCGTACAGCAACGAGTTCCTCATCACATGGAAGGAGCCCGTCTTCACCGATCTTGACGCTGTGAAGGCGACGCTTGCCGTCCCCGCGGCGGGAGAGCTGCCCGACACCGCGCCGCAGGTGCAGACAGATGGCGTAACTGCCGGGAAACCCTACTGGTACGAGTACTGGGGCAGCTACCGCGCGATGGCTGAGGGCGACAGGTTCGCAGCCGGAAAGAAATACGGCGTTCGTATCGTATTCAATACGGAAGGCCTCTGCCGCTTCGCGGCGAATGCCGGATTCACGCTCAACGGGAAAGAACCGGACGGGCTCTTCCTGGGCTCCGGCTCAGGACCGGCGACGTCGATCGGATGGGAATGGCTGTTCACGCTTCCTCCCGAGGAGACCGAGCCGCCCGTCACCACAGAAGAAGTCACGACGGCAGAGGTCACGACCTCCGAGGTCACGACCTCCGAGGTCACGACCTCCGAGGTCACGACGGCCGAAGTCACAACGGCAGAAGTCACAACGGCAGAAGTCACTACAGCCGAAGTCACGACTGCGGAAGTCACTACAGCTGAGGTCACGACAGCAGAGGTCACGACCTCCGAGGTCACGACCTCCGAGATCACGACCTCCGAGATCACGTCGGACGAGGTCACGGGTACGTCGGCCGACGTCCCGGACAGCGTCACGGCGGAGCCGGGGAGCGGGACGCCGCAGACAGAGCCGGGCGGAGGCGGAGGATCCTCCGGAGTCCTGACCCGTGTGCTCATCGGAGCAGGATGCGCGCTGCTGCTCGGAGGAGCCGGCACCGCGGTGTATTTCCTCATAAAGAAAAAGAAAAACGGGTGATCCGCCCGTGGACCCCGGAAGGCGGTATCCGCGCCGGCGGTTGACTGTACGGGACATCTCTTTCAATGCAGAAATATTACGAGATCAACGAAAACGGCAGCAATATACGCTGCAAGCTCTATTACGGCAGCCGGCCTGAGGCCGGGCGTGCGGTGATCTTCCTGCCGGGCTTTTCGGGGCACCGGGACAACAGGACCGCCGCGCGGCTCGCGGAGAAGATGCTCTCGAAGCACCGCGACACCCTGCTGACGGTCTTCGACTGGCCCTGCCACGGCAGCGACGTAAAGAAGAAGCTGACGCTGTCCGACTGCGACGCCTACCTGTCGGCTGTCATCAGACACGCGAAGGAGCGCTTCGGCGCGAAGGAGCTGTACGCCGCCGGAGTGAGCTTCGGCGGGTACCTCGCGCTGAAATACATATCCGAGCACGGCGACCCGTTCAAAAAGACGGTGCTTCGCAGCACGGCCGTCGACATGTACTCGGTACTCACCGGGACTGTCATGAAAGAGGGCGACATCGACCGTCTTATGAAGGGCAAGGGGAAGGGGAAGGAAGTAATGGCGGGATTCGACCGCAAGATCCCCGTCACCGCCGCCTTTCTCGACGAGCTGCGCGATAACGACATCCGAGGCCGCGACTTCCTCGAATACGCCGGCGACATCCTTATGATCCACGGAACGGGTGACGAGATCGTGCCGGAGGAGACGGCGCGGAGGTTTGCCGACGGGAGCCTGATCGAATACCTGCCGGTAGATGGCGCCGACCACCGGTTTTCGGGAGAGACGCTCCGCGACCTGTTCGTGAAATACACGCTCGACTTCTTCGCACTGTGAGAGCGGCGGCGGCACGGGACGTGATTTTTCTTGACAAACCCGGCCCGGGACGATATAATTCTTTATATAATTAGATTAATATGAAAAAGGAGGGATGTCCGGTGGAAATATTTCTGACGGGCGCCGCGGCTGCGGCGGCCGGTGCCGCCGCGGCATTCCTCAATTACCGTCTGACCGTCTTCCTGATGAACAGGGGAGGGGCGGGACAGACGGCGGTGTCTTTTGTGAGACAGCTCGTGAACATTGCCTTCCTGGTCCTGGCTTTTTTCATCGGGAAGGCGCTGCCGTTTTCGCAGACGGCGGTACTGGTCGGCGCTGTGATCGGGCTGACCGGCTGCTCGACGGTCCTGCTTCTGACACTGGCGAAAAAGACCGCGCCGGGCGGCGCGGCGCCCCCCGCGGAAAATGCGGACGGGGATAAGGCGAACGAAAACGGCGGAAAGGAGGAAGGTGAGGATGGACGGTTCCACGACGGTGATCGTTAGGATCGGGGGGATCCTCGATATCTCGAAGGAAGTCCTCAGCATGTGGGGAATAATGGCCTTCGTGCTGATAGTCGCCTTCATATGCACGAGGCGGCTCCGGGAAAAGCCCGGCTTCTTCCAGAACCTGATCGAGATCGGCCTCGAAAAGCTCGACGGCCTCTTTTCCGGCATCCTGGGGAGCGAGGCGTCGCGCTACTACTCGTATCTCGCCTCGCTTTTCGTCTTCATAATCTTTTCGAACTACGCGGGGCTCCTGCCCGGAGCCGGCGAATGGTATTCGGTCCCGACGTCGAAGCTGTCGGTGACGGCGGCGCTTGCGCTGACCACCTTCATCATGACCTTTTTCGTCGGTTTCCGCAGGCACGGGCTGAAATACCTGAAGCACTACATAAAGCCGTTCTTCATCATGCTGCCCTTCGTCATCATCGACGAGATCGTGCGGCCGATGTCGCTGGCGCTCCGTCTTTACGGAAACATCTTCGGCGAGGAGACCGTCATGGACCAGCTCTATGAGCTGCTCCCGATCGGTGCGCCGATCATCATGATGGCGCTGAGCCTTCTGTTCTGCGCTATACAGGCGGTCGTCTTCCTGATGCTCACCTGCGTGTATTTCAGCGAGGCGTCGGAAGAGCTGTCATGACCCGGC
>CADCPG010000147.1 GCA_902803255.1 uncultured Ruminococcus sp.
CCCATGCACGACGTGACCGCAGCGGAGCCCAGCAGCGGAGTCAGCCTCCAGTTCGCGCCAGACAGCCGTCCGCAGATGAATCCGAAGAGCACCGCGGCCGAGAGCACGAAGTGCGATATCAGGACTATCCTCGCGCCGCGGCTCTGAAGGCTGCGGTATCCGGCCAGCATGAAGAGCGGGATGACGAGGATGAGGATGCCGCAGGCGATCCGTATCATGCTGCCGAGCGCGGCTTTGTCGAAGAGCGGTTCGCCTGACTTTACCGCCACGCCGAAGAGTGTAAAATAGCGAAGAGCAAAGAGCCTCGCGTTGTTCGACCAGTCGGAGATGTCGCTCCATCCCGAATAAGCGTCGGCGTATCCGGCAGAGATGTGATCCCCCTTCAGCGCCGACAGCACGGCGGCCCCGACGAGCGTGCCGAACACGACGGCCGCCGCCGCGAGCAGGCTTCCGGCGTTCTTCCGTGCGAAGAGCCCGTCTCTGCCGCGGAGCAGCCATTCGGCCGCGATGCCGGCGACGAGCGGGAGAGTGCCTATGACTATGACCTGCATGCCGTCGGTCGCCGTCCCTGCCGCCAGGGCGGCCAGAAAGAGCGCGTACATGACGAGCATGACGGTGTTCTTCCGTCTGTGTGCTCCCGCCGTTCCGCCTCCTCCGGTCAGCCTGTCCGACGACTCGCAGATCCGCATCGCGAGTCCGGCGCCGAGAAGGAGGACCGTAAGTCCCACGGAATAGTATATCGTGTGGCCCCACATGATCTCGCGGAGCTTGTCTGACGACGACAGGAGCATCGTGACCGCGAAGACTGTGAGTGACGCACCCCATCTGCCGTATCCTGCCGACGAGACGCAAAACCATACGGCGGCGGAAAAGATGACGGCGAAGATGACCATCGCGATGTTGTGAGCCGTGATCCCGAACCCGAAGATCTTTATGAGCGGGATCATCCACGCGGAGCCCGAGAAGGGAAGCAGCGCGGCGTACCTGAAGGTCTCGTCGAAGACACTGCCCGACTCGACGCTCGCGTTCGCCCAGTAGAGCGAATCGGTGCAGTCGGCGTGGAAGTAGCCCTCGCCCGGCCCGAGTATGTAGTAGATCGCCAGAGCGGTGCCCGCGGCAGCGGGCAGCAGCGACAGGATGAACAGGATCACGCGCACCGGCTTTTTTTCAGAAAGCGCGCGCACCGAAGTCTTGAGACTCATTCGGCAGGCCCTCCGGATACAGGAATAGGAAAGAGTTTTGCCGCTTTGTCCGCCACTTCGGCCTCATATCCGACAACGTTTCCGTTGCCGTTGATCAGGCAGAGGCGCACCGACGCCCAGATCGAGAACACGAGGAAGAGCGCGGTCAGCAGATAGACCGGGATCTTCAGTCCCGCCTTTCCGGACGCCTCAGCCTTTTCCGACGCCGAGAGCAGCACGACGACCGAGAAGAAGGCGCCTATGACGGTGAGGTCGCAGGTATACCGGTAGATTATCCCTCCGAGAGAGAAGTCGAGCAGCGCGACGGCGGCGATCCCGGCGACGGCGCCGGCCGTGAGCGCCCGTCTGCTCCCGCTGAACCTGTGCGTGAAGATGACGGCGGGAGACCCCAGCAGCGAGAACATGAGCGGTACGTTGAAGAGTCCCAGGGCGGCGTCGCGGTAGACGTAATGACCGTAACTTGTGAAATATGTGTAGTTGAAGCTGATGTAAGGCCAGGTCTCCGACTTCGCGGCCGGAGCGGCAAGATAGTGGAAGAAGGCGAAGGGGATGTCGGAGAGGCGAAGTTTGTATGTCGAGGTGTCGGCGACTGTCAGCTGATACGCCGAACCGAAGTCGAACGGGCCCGAAAAGCGCATCGCGTTGAAGATGAACGACCCGGTGAAGAACAGCACCACCGGAAGCCCCAGCGCCATGAGCTCGAAGAACGCCTGGAAGGCTGCTTTTCTGCGGTCCGCGCCCGGCCTTTCGCGCCTGATGATGAGGAACCACAGGCCGGGCAGGATGACGAACGCGGCGCAGACCGCTATGTTGAGCCTTGACTGAAAGACCAGCCCGTAGGCGACTCCCGCAAAAGCGAGCAATATGTATCTTCCGGCACGTGACGCGCATCCGTACGCCGACAGGCAGAGGAAGATGAATACCGACAGGAACGCGCACCCGGATACCGAAGCGATGTAGTAGAACGGAGTCCAGCCGCGCGCGATGAGCGGGATGAGCGTTGCCCAGAAGAAGGCGGGAGCCGCAAAAAGCAGGAGCCAGCGGGGCACCCGGGGCGCGAATGAGACCGCCCACTGCCATACGCAGAGCGGCATGAAGACCGAGGCGATCAGCAGCAGCACCTGCATGACGGTGCCGTCGCCGGGAAGCTTTCCGGTGAGAAGTTTGCAGGGGTAATAGACCGTAAGTATCGGCGCGATGCCGAAATAAGAGTAGTATTTCCCGTTATATAGCGCCCTGTCCCACATATACCAGACGCCGGCCTTGTCTCTGGCCGCGCGGTCGTACGGGTTCTCGAGCGAGGCCAGCGCCTCGGACACCCTGACGTCAAGCCAGGTCTGTCCCTTCTCGAAGGCGTCGAACTGCTGCACATAGGGGCTGTATCCCGACGGATCGCCCGCCAGCGGATATTCTATCGGGTCGGTCGACGAAGCGAATCCCGCCCCGTATATCAAGGCCGGGATCATGCAGAGCAGCACCGACAGCAGGCACATGACCGCCGTGGCGGCATTAAAGCCTCTGACTTCCGCGAGGGTGTTTTCCGCCGGTGCGTTCCCGCTCTTGCGCCCGCGCTTTCTGATGTCTGCGGCGGGCTTTCCGTTTCCGCCCGTCCGTTTCTTCTCACTCATTTTTCCTTTTTATCCTTATTCCCTGACACCGTCTCGTGATATTCCTTCTCGGTGTTGACGTTCCAGACGTCGCGCTTGTCGGTCGAGCCGGCCGCGACTGCCTTCACCGCCTCGATGGCGGTGAGCATCGAGTGGTCCATGTTGTTGTATCTGTGCTGTCCGTTGCGGCCGAGGCACCAGAGGTTGGGCAGCGACGACAGCCAGTCCTTCACGGTGTCGAACTCGCTGTAGGTGTCGAAATAAGCGGGATAGGCCTTCTTTACCTTGAGTCTGCAGGCGTCCTTTATCGCCGACGTGCTTTCTATGACGCCGATCTTCACGAGCTCCTCGCCCGCCATGCGGATGAAGTCTTCGTCGCTCATGTTCCACATTTCGTCGTTTTCCTGGCAGAAATACTCGAGTCCGATCCACACGGTGTGTTCGGGGTCGGCCACGAGGTAGGGCGACCAGTTGTTGTATATCTGGAGCCTGCCGAGCTTTACGTCTCTGTCCTGGATGTAGATCCAGCAGTCGGGGACGTCGCCGGTGAGCGTCGCGTATCTGGTCCTGTTGACGAGAGAGAGACGGTCGGTGAGTATGCCGACGGTCTGGTAGTCGCGGTAGGGAAGTCCTCCGGCGACGCGGCGGACGTCGGCGGGCGGGACGTCGCCCATGCCGGCGACGAGATCGCGCACCGGCATCGTCGAGAAGAACTCGTCGGCGGCGAACTCGCGCCCGTCCTCCGATACGACCGACGTCACTCTGCCTCCGGAGATCTTTATATCCTTCACTTTGCAGTTCATGATTATCTCGCCGCCCATCTTCCTTATGTCGTCGGCGAGGAACTCCCAGAGCTGTCCCGGGCCCATCTTCGGGTAGTAGAACTCCTCGATGAGCGAGGTCTCCACCTTGTCTTTGGATCTGAACGGCTTCGTCAGCGTGCTCCATACCGCCTTCCACAGCGAAAGGCCCTTGGTGCGCTGGGCCCCCCAGTCGGCCGAGATCTCGGAGGGGTGACGGCCCCAGAGGTTCTCGGTGTAGTACTCGAAGAACATCTCGTAGAGCGGTCTGCCGAAGCGGTTGATGTAGAAGTTCTCGAGCGAGGTCTCCTTCTTTTTGAATATCTGCGCGAAGACGTAGCCGAATCCAGACTTCACCGTCCTTCCGAACCCCAGGTTTTTGAAGGTCTCCGGCTTGATCGACAGCGGGTAGTCGAAGAATTTATGAAGGAAGTATATCCTCGAGATGCGGCGCCGGAGCAGGAACACTCTGTCCTCGGTCTCGGGGTCGGGGCCTTCCGCCGGAAGGTCCTTGACGTTGCCGAGCTTTTTGTCGTCGTATGACGGCTTGCCCTGCAGCGGCATCAGCTCCCGCCACAGACTGTTCACCTCGTCGTTCTTGGTGAAGAAGCGGTGGCCTCCGAGGTCCATCCTGTTGCCGCGGTAGCGGTGCGTTCTGGCGATGCCGCCTATGTATTCGCTCTCCTCGAGCACGACGGGCCTGATCCCCGTCTCCTTCAAGAGCATGTACGCCGCGGTGAGCCCGGCGGGGCCGGCTCCTATGACGACGGCCGTCTTCTTTTCACTGACCTGTCCCGGTCCCTTTGCCTGTTCTTCCATTGTGTTATGTCCTTTCATGTTTTTACGGTGTCACGTCAGCCGGCGGGGTAGGCGAACGGCGCGAAGCCGTACGCCGGGAGCTCATCCGGCTTTATCCATTTTTCGCTCTCGGTCTCGAGTTCCGAAGAATCCGTATCATGGCTGATCTTCGAGACCGACAGACAGTAGATGTTCTGTTCGGAGTAGAAGGTAAGCGCCGTCTCGGCCAGGCATACTATCCCGCGGACGGGGTCTCTGCCCCATTCCGATCTCACGAGCTTTTCGATGTATTCATCGGGCGTCCCCGGTATGTTTTTCGATTCGTAGAAGATGTCGTGGGAGGTCGACCGGATCTTTCCGTCTCCGCTTCCGAATGACGGCGCGACGAGCGCGGAGAGCGAGGCGTCGGCGGTGAAGGAGAGCGGCCCTCCGCCCATATAGAAGACGTACCTCTCGGCTCCGGCGATGCGCGAAGTCTGTATCACGACGTCGCAGTTGCCGTCGAGATCGATGTCGTCGACGGTGAGGCCGTAGTTAAAGCCGTCGCCGTCCGAATACGGCGGGTCGGACATGTTCTGCCTGGCCGTAAGTACCGCGACCTCGGCTCCGTCTTTCACGACGGTGACCGACTTTATACCGTCGGCGCTGCCTCTTGCCGTATATGTGACCCCGTCCTTCGTGACCGACGCGATCTCGGTCCCCGTTCCGCACGAGCAGAGGAGCGCCTGCGCGAGGACGGCCGACACGAGTAGCAGAAGGACCGCCGCCTTGCGGACTTTCTTCTTCGCGGATCTATCGCTGTTCATTCGTCAGCTCTCACCTCCCCGGCTCCGGCGGGCAGACTCCCGCCATTTTAA
>CADCPG010000148.1 GCA_902803255.1 uncultured Ruminococcus sp.
GGCGTCGATCCGGGCGAGTATTCGACGACCGATATACTCAGCCGCAACAATATCCCCGTGTTCTTCGCGCACGGCACCGACGACAGCTTCGTTCCCGTCTCGATGACATACGAGAACTACAAGGCCTGCCGAGCGCCGAAGCGCCTGTTCATCGTGCCGGGAGCCGAGCACGGACTGAGCCATTACGTCGACCCCGAAGGCTACCGCCGCGCGCTGTTCGACTTCTTCGCAGAGTTCGACGGCGTGACGCCGCAGCCCCGGATCAAGTCGCCGGCCGAGATCGCCGCGGCCGAGGCGGAGGAGAAGGCAGCGGCCGCAGCGGATGACGCCGGAGCGGATCATGCCGGGGCGGAGACCGCCCCGGGAGAGCCCGAAAGCATGGCTGAAGACGCCGGAAACGAGGCCGGGAAAACGGCTGAAAAAGCCGGGAAAACGGCCGGAGAGAAGGTTCCCTCCGAAGCAGACGGTCCCGCCGCGGAAAAGACCGCCGGTCAGAAAAAACAGTAAGGACATCACGTGAAAATGACTATTGTACAGATCCTCGCATCGGAATTCGGGATAGGACAGGAACGGATCGAGAAGACCGTTGAACTGCTCGACGGCGGAAACACCGTCCCCTTCATCGCGAGATACCGCAAGGAAGTCACCGGCGGCCTCGACGACACGCTGCTCCGCGGCCTGTCCGAGCGCCTCGCCTACCTGCGCGGGCTTGAAAAGCGCCGCGCCGAGGTCATATCGCTCATCGACGCCCAGGGCAAGCTCACGCCCGCGATCGAAGAGGCCGTCGCGGCCGCCGCGACGCTCACCGAGATCGATGACATCTACCGCCCCTTCAGGCCGAAGCGCAAGACGAAGGCGTCGGTGGCGAGGGAGCGCGGCCTCGAGCCGCTTGCCGCGTATATCCGTGAACAGCGCGGAAGATACGACCGCAGCATAGAGGATACGGCTGAGGATTTCGTCGATCCCGAAAAGGAGATACCCGACGCCGGAGCCGCCATCGCCGGAGCGCTCGACATCATAACCGAGGAGATCTCGGACGACGCCTCCTGCCGCAAGAGCGTCCGCACGCTGACCTTCGAGCACGGGAACATCGTTTCGAAGGGAACGACGGAGGACGAATCGGTCTACTCGCAGTACTACGAACACGAGGAGCCGCTGAAGCGTGTCCGTCCCCACCGGGTCCTCGCGATGAACCGCGGCGAGAAGGAGGGCTTCCTCAAGGTCTCGGTGGCTCCGACGGGTGAATACATCCGGCGCTACATGACGAACAGATTCATCACGGATCCCGACAGTCCGGCGGCCGGATACATGACCGAGGCGACAGAGAACGCCTACTCAAAGTACATCGCTCCCGCGGTCGAGCGCGAGATCAGGAACGAACTGACCGACGCAGCCTCCGAGGGCGCGATAAAGCTTTTCTGCGAGAACACGAAGCAGCTGCTGATGCAGCCGCCCCTTAAGGGGATGACGGTCATGGGTTTCGACCCCGGATACCGGACCGGCTGCAAGCTGGCCGTCGTCGACCGCACCGGAAAGGTGCTCTGGACGGGGGTCGTCTATCCCACAAAGCCGCAGGAGAGGTTCGCCGAAAGCGAGAAGATAATGCTCGGCGCGATAAAGAAGTACGGCGTGAAGTATATCGCCGTGGGCAACGGAACGGCGTCGAAGGAGAGCGTCATATTCATCTCCGGCATGCTCCGCCGCATGGCGCCAGAATGCCGCTATACCGTCGTGTCGGAAGCCGGAGCGTCGGTCTACTCGGCGTCCGAGACGGGGGCCGAGGAGTTTCCGGATTTCGACGCCACGCAGCGCTCGGCCGTGTCGATAGCGCGCCGCCTGCAGGACCCGCTGGCTGAGCTCGTGAAGATCGATCCGAAGTCGATAGGCGTCGGGCAGTATCAGCACGACATGAAGCCGGCAAGGCTCGACGAGGCGCTCGGCGGGGTCGTCGAGGACTGCGTCAACACGGTCGGCGTCGACCTCAACACGGCGTCCTACCATCTTCTGTCGTACGTGTCTGGCATCGGGAAACAGATAGCCGTCAATATCGTAAAATACCGCGACGAGAACGGCGAGTTCACGTCGAGGAGACAGCTCATGAAGGTGCCGAAGCTCGGAGCGAAG
This sequence comes from uncultured Ruminococcus sp., assembly GCA_902803255.1. GTDB lineage: Bacteria > Bacillota > Clostridia > Oscillospirales > CAG-272 > CAG-390. Next base: position 2,125 of record CADCPG010000148.1, read on the forward strand.
GCATATGAACAGTGCGCGGGATTCCTGCGCGTGCCGGGCTCGCGGGAGCCTCTCGACAACACCGCGGTGCATCCCGAGTCGTACGACGCCGCGAGGGGCGTACTTGCGGCCTTCGGATACACCGAGGCCGACCTCGCCCGCGGCGGGCTGCCGGGACTCGGCGCGAAGCTGAAGGAAGCCGGAAAGGAAGGCAGGGCGAAGCTCTGCGCCGACCTCGGGATCGGCGGGCCGACGCTCGACGACATCGTTTCCGAGCTCGAGAAGCCCGGCCGCGATGTGAGAGGCGAGGCCGCAGAGCCCGAGATCAGGGAGGACCTTCTCGACATTTCGTCACTGAAGGACGGAATGGTCCTCGACGGCACAGTGCGCAATATCACCGACTTCGGCGTGTTCGTCGACGTCGGCGTTCACCAGGACGGATTCGTGCACATATCAAAGCTTTCGCGCCGGTACGTGCGGCATCCGCTCGAGGTGGTGAGCGTGGGTCAGCGCGTGAAGGTCAAGGTGATAGGAGTCGACACCGCTCGCGGCAGGATCTCGCTGACTATGGTCCTCGAC
>CADCPG010000149.1 GCA_902803255.1 uncultured Ruminococcus sp.
GCGTAACCGGCTGCACTCCGGAATTTGCGGCAAAGCCGCAAATTCCATTGTCAATGACGCAGCAACGCTGCGTCATTGACTGTCCTCAGGATATACATACTCCTCGATATAGTCGTCAAAAAGCGTTCCGGCGTCGACGCCCGTACGGCCCGATTCGCACAGCAGCGTTCCGCCCTCGTACGAGACGAGATACAGCATGTAGTACAGGGCCGGGTATTTGGGCGACGAGAACATAAGGCGGTAGGTGTTCGAGTCGTAATTCGGAGACTTCGGCTCCGCATCCGCGTAATACGCGTCTATCACTTTCGATATAAACGCGGGGTCGGTTATCTCGGCGAACGAGATTATCACCTCGGAATTGTAGCAAATCAGCATGCTCTCGGCGCCGAATTCCTTAAGGTCGGGAAGTCTGTCGCCGCCCGAATACACGACGTCTCCGGTCTCGGAAACGAGCCATTCCTCGGGGGAGAGCCCCTCGATCGGGAAATAGTCGAGCGATACGTCGCCGTGCTTGAAAGTGGCGTAGACCTCTTCCGAGATCGCCTTCGGGAAGTAGCATCCTGATACGAATCTGTATGTGATGCCCTTCTTCGTGTCGGTAAGTCCGCCCTTCGAGAATTTCAGCCTGTTTCCGCATCCGCAGAACGGCATGAGAACGAGGAGGGCCAGCGCGAGCGCCGCCGCCCTGATCAGAGTCTTTTTACGGTCCATGATGTGTTTCCTCCGGTAGTTCGGCCGAGCGCCCCGTCAGTATCCGAATTTTCCGCTGAGCGAGTCGTCGTCGGCGACCCAGTCCGAGACGTCGATCTCGCGGAAGTTCTCTTTGTCGTCGCGGACAATCACCTTGGAGATGCCGGCGTTGATGACAAGCTTTTTGCACATCATGCAGCATGTCGTCCCAGGCATGACGTCTCCGGTGTCGGGAGAGGTGCAGCAGAGATAGAGCGTCGAGCCTATCATCAGGTCGTGGTCGGCCGCGATGACGGCGTTGGCCTCGGCGTGCACCGACCTGCACATCTCATAGCGCTCCCCGCGCGGGATGCCGAGGTGCTCGCGGTAGCAGAACCCGAGGTCGGAGCAGTTCTTTCTCCCTCTGGGGGCTCCGTTGTAACCGGTGGATATGATAACGTCGTTCTTGACGATCAGCGCTCCGAAACGGCGGCGCAGGCATGTGCTGCGCTCGGAGACAGTCTCGGCTATGTCGAGATAGTAATTATCTTTTGAGACTCTTTCGATCAATGCTGTTTCCGCCTTTCGTCAGTTCGTTTTTTTTCCTGCGCAGCTCTTCCGCGTATCCGATCACGAGGTCCGAGAAAGCCTCTCCGACCTCGGGATGAGAGCATCCGAACACAAGGTTCGCCGTGAGGAACCCGAGCTTCGAGCCGATGTCGTAGCGCCGTCCGTCGAACTCGAGCGCCGTGACGCCCTTCTCCCTGGCGTAGCGGGCGATGGCGTCGGTCAGCTGGATCTCGCCTCCTGCTCCGGGAGGGGTCTCCTTCAGTATCCCGAAGATCTCGGGCGTGAGGAGCACCCTGCCGAGGATCGAAAGATTCGTGAAGACCTGCTCCGGTCTCTGCGGCTTTTCGATCATGTCGTCGACGAAATACTCCCTGCCCTCGAAGCCGCCCGCTATCGGCTCGGCCTTGAGCGAGCAGTATTTCTTGATCTGTTCGGCGTCGACGCGCCCGACCCCGCATACCGGCCTGCCGTAGCGCATGTAGCTGTCGATCAGCTGCTTCGTGACGGGACATCTGTCCGAAGTAATTATGTCGTCACCGTAGAGGACGGCGAAGGGTTCGCCGCCGACGAAATTCTCGGCGCAAAGTATCGCGTGACCGAGCCCCAGCGCCTCCTTCTGACGAACGAAATATACTCTTATGCCGCCCGGAGCGGCGTCGGCGCGCAGGCCCGAAATCTTCTCAGCCCTGCCTTTCTTGACGAAGGCGGCCTCGTATTCGGGAGAATAGTCGAAATAGTCCTCTATGGCTTCCTTGCCGCGCCCCGTGATGATCAGCACGTCGGTTATCCCGCTGGCGGCGCATTCCTCAACGAGATAAGCCATTGCCGGCTTGTCGGCGATCGGCAGCATCTCCTTGGGGACGGCTCTGGCGATCGGCAGCATCCTGGTGCCGAGTCCGGCCGCCGGGATGACGGCCTTCCTTACTGGCGCGTATGTTTCATTTCTTCCGGTTTCCAACTGAAAAGCCCTCTCTTTTCTTGTCACAGGCAAAAGACACAGTCTCAAGTATACTTTTGCAGTATATCATCTTATTATACATTAAAATCGGGTGAAAAGCAAGTAAAAACGGAAAAGAACACAAAAAATGCGGGACTGAGGCGGGACGCCCCCGCACGGACAGAAAAAGCGGGGCCGCCGAAACCCGGAAACAGGTTAACGGCAGTCCCGCGATATCGGGCGCAAGCCCTGTGCGGAGCTGGTAGTGGGATTCGAACCCACGACCTGTTGATTACGAATCAACTGCTCTACCAACTGAGCCATACCAGCAGAACGGGCGCCCCGCGGCGGCAGAGACATCGTCTTCGCCGCAACGGGAATATTATACAATAAGCGCCCGAAAAATGCAAGTTATTTTTTGGAAAAAGTAGAATAAATCCGGAGAAAGGGTCAGGCCATGCTCTCCAGCCCCTCGAACTGGGCCGAATAGAGGTCGAAATAGAAGCCTCGCGAACTCATCAGGGCGTCATGTGTCCCCTGTTCGATAATATGACCGTCATTCATAACGAGTATGAGATCGGCGTTCTTTATCGTTCCGAGCCTGTGGGCGACGATGAACGACGTCCTCCCCTTCATGAGTTTCGAGAAGGCGTCCTGTATCCTCATCTCAGTCATAGTGTCGATCGACGACGTCGCCTCGTCGAGGATGAGCAGCGGCGGCGGGCAGATCATGACCCTGGCTATGCACAGAAGCTGGCGCTCACCGGCAGACAGCAGTGCTCCCGAGTCGCCGAGCGGAGTGTCGTAGCCGAGCGGCAGACGGCCGATGAAGGAATCGGCGTGAGCGAGGCGGCAGGCCTCGCGGATCTCTTCGTCGGTGACGCCGGAACGGCCGAGAGTCAGGTTCTCCCTCACAGTGCCCGAGGACAGCCAGGTATCCTGCAGCACCATCCCGAATGACGCCCTCACGCTTTCGACGCTCGAGCGGAGTATGCTCTTATCCCCCACCCTGATATCGCCGGATGACGGCGAATAGAAGCGCATGAAGAGATTCACGAGCGTGGTCTTCCCGCAGCCGGTGGGACCGACGATCGCCACTTTCATCCCGCGGCCTGCGGAGAAGCTTATGTCCTCCATGAACGGCCGCCCTGTGTACGAGAAGGCGACTTTCTCGGCCTCGACTCTTCCCTTTCTGTCGCCGTCGGTGACGGCAGGTATGCCGGCAGGCTCCACGGGCTCCTCGGGGGCGTCGAGAAATTCGAATATCCTCTCCGCCGACGCCAGCGCGTTCTGCGCCTCCGCGAGCACGCCGGATAGGTCGTTGAACGGCTTGGCGTATTCCCTGGAGAAGGTGAGCAGGACGGTGAGCCCGGCCACTCCCAGCCTTCCCGACGCCGTCATCAGCCCCGCCGTCAGGGCGACGCCGACATAGACTATGCTGTTGACGAAACGCGTCACGGGGTTGGTGAGCGACGAGAAGAAGACAGCTGACGAGGCCGTCTTTCTGTATTCCTCGTTGATCTTCGCGAATTTTTCGTATCTGTCGTCCTCTTTCCCGAAGAGCTTAACTTCGAGCTTTCCGCTGACCGATTCCTCGATGACAGACGTCCCGTCGGCGGCGAGGGCGGCGCTCTTTTTGAAGAGCTTGAACGTCCTGCCCGATATGAACGACGCCACTAGCATCGAAAAAGGCGTCAGCACGACTACTACGGCCGCGACGACGGGGTCGATCACAGCCATGAACACGAGAGTCACCGCTATCCCCAGCACGCTCGAGTAGATCGAGACGATGCCGGTGAGCAGACCGTCGGACAGCCTGTCGGAGTCTGTGATCACGCGCGAGATGATGTCGCCCCTGCTGTGTCCGTCGATATATGAGACGGGCAGTCTCTGCAGCTTTCCGAAGGCGGAGGCGCGCATCTTCTTCACGATCGCTGTCCCGCAGCGCGTTCCGACGAACCGCAGGAGCAGATCAGACAGCGCCGATATCCCGATGAGCAGCGGCAGCGACGCGAGTATGCCGAGGATCGCCGGGGTGTCGACATTCCCCTCGCCCGCGGCAAGGTCTATCGCATCGGCGATCTTCACCGGGATCATATGCGACAGCAGCGAGAACACCAGCGCGAGGACGAATCCGGCGATGAGCAGCCATCCGCTGCCGCCGGCGAACGACAGGAGCCTGCGGAGCACCCTGAGCCCCGCCCCGCGCTTCTTTTCCGCCGCGTTCCGGCCGTTTTGCGCGCACCTGAGTTTTTTCTTCATTGCGCACCTCCTCCGTACTGGGACGCGTATATCTCGCGGTAGAGCGGGCATGTCTCCATGAGTTCAGCGTGCGTTCCGTATCCCGCGCAGCTTCCGTTGTCGAGCACGAGTATTTCGTCGCAGTCCATGACCGACGAGGGCCGCTGGGTTATGATGATCCTGGCCGGACGTCCTACGGCCGAGGCGATCCCGCGCCTGACTTCAAGGTCGGTCTTGTAGTCGAGCGCCGAGAAGGAGTCGTCGAGGACAAGGAGGTCGGGATTTCCCGAGAGCGCACGCGCTATCGTCAGCCTCTGCCGCTGACCGCCCGAGAAATTGCTCCCGTCGCGCTCGACGGCGGTGTCCTTTCCGTCGGGCCCCGCGGCGACGAACGAGTATGCCGAAGCAGTTCGGAGGGCGCTGTCTATATCGCCGTCGCCGGAGGCTCCGCCCCATGAGACATTCTCCGCGACGCTCCCGCAGAACAGCTTCGCCTTCTGCGGTACGTATCCGATCCGTTTTCTGATCCTTCCGGCGTTTCCGGGGCCGTATTCCTCGCCGAACACTCTGATCCTCCCCGAAGTCTGCCTGTATATCCCGGGCACGAGCAGCGCGAGCGTCGATTTGCCCGACCCCGTGCCTCCGATGACGCCGAGACTGCCTCCCGCCGGGAGTCTGAACGAGATCGAGCTCAGGGCGTCGCCCGACGCTCCGGGATACCTGAACGACACGCCCTCGAATTCGACCGCGTACGGCCGGTCCGCCGCTGAAGGAGACCCGGCCGTCTCTTTTGACTCCGCTCTTATGCTGTCGGAGAGTTCGATGATCTCCCTTACCCTGTCGGCGGATGCCGAGGTGCGCGTCAGCGTGATGATCAGGCTCGCGAGTTTCACGAGCTCGGTCAGTATCTGTGCCATGTAGTTGTAGAGGGCCACGACGGTCCCCTGCGAGATCCTGCCGAAGTCCACTCCGGCCGCTCCCGAGCGTACGATGAGTATGACGGCGAAATTGACTATGACGAAAGTCAGGGGATTGAGGAGCGACGTCACCCTGCCCGCCAGTATCACGGCGCGCGACGCGGCCTCGTTTTCGGCCGAAAACGCTTCATTCTGCCGCTTTTCCGCCGAAAACGCCCTTATGACGCGGACACCGGTGATGTTGTCCGATGTCCGCGCGGTCAGCGTCTCGACCTTCTCTCCCGCCTTCTTCTGGAGCGGGTTCCCGACGAGCATCACGGCGAAGACCACGGCCGCGAGAACGGGGACCGCCGCGATGAAAATGACCGACGACTCAGGGTCCCGGACCGAGGCCATGATGACCGAGCCGAACACGATGAACGGCGAGCGGAGCAGCAGCCGCAGCCCCAGATTGACGCCGTTCTGTATCCTGTCTATATCCGACGTGAGCCTCGCAAGTATCCTCGAATTGCCGAAACTGTCGGCGTCGGGCACCGGCAGTTCAAGCACTCTGCGGAAGACGTCCGCCCGCAGGCCGGTCGAAAAGCCGACAGCCGCGCGCGACGAAAGATACTGCGAGAATACCGATAAAAGCATGCCGGCAAGGCCGAAAAGAGCCATATACAAGCAGTTCAGCAAAATGACTCTTTTTGCGGACGGTCCTGTGCCGGCATCGATGATATTCGCCACAAAAAGCGGTATGCAGAGCTCGAGCAGCGCCTCCGCCAGTTTGAGGAAGGGCGCCGCAAGAGCCTCTTTTTTGTATTTTCCTATATAATTTACAAGAGATTTCAAATCCGGAACCAGCCTTGTATGAGATCGGTCGGTGCTTTTCAGAACTGAAGGCCCGCGGGCTTTATCCTTCTGTACTTGCGCCAGTCGATATCGCCGCGTCCGAGAGCGATGATGAGAGCCTCGGCCGTGCCGAGATTCGTCGCGTAGGGGATGTTGTTGTAGTCGCACAGACGCAGGCACTCATTCAGCGAGATGTCGTCGAGCACCGACGGAGAAGTCTCGCGGAAGGCTATGAGCATATCTATTTCGTCGTATGCGATCCGCTGGGCGATCTGTTCGTTGCCTCCCGATTCGCCCGACATGAGCTCGTCGACCTCGAGTCCCGTAGCCTCGACGATATACTTTGCCGTCACGCTCGTGGCGCAGATCGTGTGCTGGCTGAGTATTCCGCAATACGCGCTGCAGAACTGGGCCAGCAGTTCCTTTTTCGAATCGTGTGCGAGAATTGCAAGTTTCATTTTTCCGTTTTCGCAGTCTTTCTGTTTTATGACTCGATGAGCCGTCTTCTCTTTCCGGCGGGAAGGAAGGACAGCAGCGGCACGCGCTCGCCGCATATCCGTCCGGCGATCTCGCCGAAAGCCACGCCGGCGGTCTTCCGCGCGCCGCGTATCTCGGTCGAGAGCAGCCCGGCCTCGGACCCCCGCTCGAGCGCGGGGGAATCGGGCACCACTCCTATGAGGGGGATGTGGGTGTTTTCTATGAGCGACCGTATGCCCTGGCGGCCGTTCTTTATACCGTTTCCGGTGTCGAAGCGGTTGATCACGAGCTTCTGGTTCGTTACCCCTTCGGCCTCAAGCAGATACCCCGTCTTCTCCGCAGCCCTCACCGACGCCGGGCCGTGAGACACGGTGATGAGAGCACGGTCGGCGGATCCGCATACCGATGTGAGGATCCCGCCCGAAACGCCCGGGGTGTCTATCATGACAAAGTCGCACGACAGCGCCTTCGCCGCGGCTCCGACGGCATCCGAGAGCCGCTCAGGCGGAGGTATCTCGCTTCCGGGATCGGGGCCGGGAATGAAATACAGCGCCCCGCCGCCCGGGACCCGTCGCGGTTCGACGGCCGCGTCGGCCGGTGCGCAGATGCCGTTTATGATGTCGGAGATGTTGTAAAGCGCTCTGTCCTCGCAGCCGAAAAGCAGGTCGAGGGCTCTGTTCGAATAGTCGCAGTCGATGCAGAGCACCCGCTTTCCGCGCAGAGAAAGAGCATGGGAGAGGTTGGCGCACACCGTGGATTTTCCTATACCGCCTTTTGTGGAGGTCACGATATATACCGTGTAGCCCCTGCGGTCCGGGAATCTCTGCGACATGGAATCACCCAACCTCTCCCTGATCCTTCAGATAAGAGCAATCAACGTCCGCCGGCGCGCGCGGCGCGCCGGGAGGATGTCATTCCTCGCTTTCCCCTTCGGACGGAGCGGCTTCTCCGGCGTCTTCTTCGGCGCCTTCGCCGTCCTCGCCGTCTTCTTCGGGAAGATCATCTTCGCCCTCTTCGAGCAGGGCTCTGATCGAGAGCGAGACGCGCTGCTGTTCGTCGTCGATCTTAGTGATCTTGACCCTGACGGTCTGGCCGACCGACAGCACGTCGGACACGTTCGCCACTCTCTCGGTCGAGAGCTGCGAGATGTGGATAAGGCCGTCGATGTCGTCGGTCACGTGCGCGAACGCGCCGTAGCTCATGATGCTCGATACGACGACGTCGATTACGTCGCCCTCGGCGAACTCCGCCTTGAGCTTGTTCCAGGGTCTCGACTCCTCGGTGCGGTATCCGAGTGAGATCTGGCGCTTCTCGGGGTCGTAGCTCTTCACGAAGACGTCGACTTTGTCGCCGATCGAGAAGATGTCGGCCGGTCTGCGGATGCTCTTCCAGGACATCTCCTTCTTGTGGAGCATTCCGTCGACTCCGCCCAGGTCGATGAAGGCTCCGTACTCGAGCAGACCTCTGACGGTACCTTCATAATGCTTGCCGACCTCGATCTCGGACCAGAATTTGTCCTCGAGAGCGCGGCGCTCTTCCCTCGCGGCGGCTCTGATCGAACCGACGGCTCCCTTGCCGCCTCCCTGCTTGAGTTCGATCACCTTGAATTTCACCGTCTGTCCGACGAGAGTCGACAGATCGGCGTCCCTCGGCAGCGTCGTCTGAGACGCCGGCACGAAGACTCTGGCGCCGTAGATCTTGATGACCACGCCGCCCTTTACGGCTTCCGAAACGACGGCTTCGAGAGTCTCTCCCGTTTCCTTCGCCTCGACGACCTTGTGCCAGTTCTTGTCGAGATCGGCGCGCTTCTTCGAAACGCGGGCACATCCGTCGATGTCGCTGACACTGATAACGAAAACGTCAATCCTGTCACCGACTTTGTACTCAGAACTCAGCTTCACGGAAGCATCGTCTGTTGTCTGTTCGGCGGTCAGTATCCCGGTAACTTTGGCGCCGAGATCAAGTTTGATTTCCTGATCGTTAACGGCAATCACTGTTCCGGTGACGGTGTCTCCTGTATTTAAAGTTGTGCAAGCTGAGTCGAGCATCTCTTCAAAGCTTTCGTTCTTCGCTTTGTTTTCTTCGCTCATGGTTTTGTATACCTCCTCTATTATGTCGCCGGGGGTTGACGCTCCGGCGACAATTCCCACCCTGCGGCAGTGAAACGGAATCTTTCCTGCAAGCTGCGAGGCATTCGAAACGCGGACGGTGTCCGGGCAGCCCGCCCGGCAAACCTCAAAAAGCTCAGTAGTATTAGAGCTGTCCTGTCCGCCGATGACCACAACAAAGTCGCTTTTTTCCGCGAGCGATGCCGCCTCAGCCTGCATTTTTTCCGTAACATTACATATTGTATCAAAAACTTTGTATTTTGTATACAGTTTTTCGAGATATTCGAGAGATTTTCTCCATTCCGTCACACTTTGGGTCGTCTGAGCCGCTATCAGAGCCGTTATCCCGTCCCCGACGGGCAGCTCTCCGCTCTGTACGGCCTTACGGATCTCCTCCGCCGTGCGGAAGACGAAACTGCGCCCGGGGAAGCGGCTGACGGTTCCGACCGCCTCGGGATGCGACGGGGATCCCGAGAGGATGAACACGGTCTCACCAGCTCCTTCTTCCTCCCCGGCTCCGTGCCCGGCCGCCGCGTGGACCTTCTTCACGAAGGGGCAGGTGCAGTCGACGAAGCTGAAAAAAGGATATTTTTCGGAAAGGAGCACGAGTTCCCGCTCGGTCTCCGCAGTCATCCCGTGGGCCCTGACGTAAAGCTCGGCGCGCCTTTCCTCCGACGAGGAGGCGGCGACGGCCTCAAGATCTCCGGTACCGACCGCACGCACACCGGCGGCCTCCAGCCGCGACGTGTATTCGCTGTTGTGTATCAGCTTTCCGAGCGTGTATATCGCCGTACCGTCCGATTTCGAGCGCCGGACGGCGGCCTCGACCAGCCTCGCCGCCCTGCTGACTCCGAAGCAGAATCCGGCGTTCGAGGCGACGGTCACCTCGCGGCTGATCCCGCCGGCGGCCGTTCCTTCATGCCGGCTCATCTGTCTGACTCGGGGGCCTGCCCCGCATCTTCAGGCTTTTTGAATTCCGGGTCGAGTTCGCATATGCGCCCGAAGATGTAATCCATTATATACTGTCTGTCGCCGGCGTGTTCTCCGCCGGAGGTGTATTCGTCGTACGTTATGGGTTTTCCCACGTATACGTGGGTGGGGCGCAGGAAGCGCACCCTGAAGTTCTTCGTCTTGAGGAAGACTGGCAGCACGGTGGCCCTGCTGTGTTCGCATATGACACCAATGCCGGCCCTGACCGGGGTCTCTGAAGGATGTACTCCGGGGCGTCTCGTCCCCTGAGGGAAGACCCCGACCGAATAGCCTTCGTCGAGCATCTTTACCGCCTTCACGAGCACGCCCGCGTCCCTTCCGCTGCGGTCTACCGGAAAAGCGCCAAGAGCTGTTATCAGCCGTCCGAGAAGCGGGACCCCGAAAAGCTCCTTTTTAGCCATGAAGCGCGGCTGCTGTCTCGAGACGACGTCGCAGATCATTATCGGGTCTATCGCAGACATGTGGTTCGAGCATAGCAGATACGGTCCTTCGGACAGCTTCGGCTCGTTCTTCCTTCCGTGCGGAATGACGAGGAAAATGATCCGGAAGAGCCAGGCGAGAAGGAACCGCATCACCTTGTATGTGCGGCTCTTCATGACTTGACCGCGGCCCCGGGGACTTTCTGTCTGATGATGCCCAGCGCCGCGCGAAGGGTCGCTTCGGCGTCGAGAAGCGTATTGTCGAGCAGCACAGCGTCGTCCGCCGGGCGGAGCGGCGCGGTGTCGCGGCTGCTGTCGCGGCGGTCGCGCTCGCGGATATCGGATAGCACCTTCTCGAAGGTGATTCCGGAACCCGAGGCGCGCAGTTCGTCGAACCTGCGCCTCGCGCGGCACTCATCCCCGGCGCTGAGGAAGATCTTGACCTCGGCGTCGGGAAGTATGACTGTCCCGATGTCGCGGCCGTCCATCACCACCGAGTTTTTCCTTGCGATGTCCCGCTGCATCTCGAGCAGGAATGCGCGGACGGCGGGGTGCGCCGATACTTTGGAGGCGTAGGACGATATCTCGTGGTTCCTGATCAGCTCTCCGAGCGGACGGCCGTCCAGTATCATCTGCTGGACTCCGCCGGTGAAATCGGCCTTGACCCTGACCGACGGCAGCATTGAGGCCACCGCCTCGGCGTCGTCGGGATCGATGCCCCTCTCGCGGACCGCGTAGCCGACAGTGCGGTATATGGCTCCGGTGTCGACGTACGGTATGCCGAGCGATGCGGCGATCATTTTGGCGAGCGTGCTCTTTCCGGCGCCGCTCGGGCCGTCTATGGCTATGTTGAAATGCAGCTTTCGGTCGGGAAGAACAGTCATGTCAGCCTTTTCCTTCGAAAACAAGTCGTTTTTTCCGCTTAATGTCCGCCGCCTGCGGCCGGTCTCAAACGGATGCCGCCGAGAGTCCGGCGAGATGTCCGGTGCACCAGGCGATCTGCAGATTGTATCCGCCCGTGAGGGCGTCGGTGTCGATGATCTCGCCGGCGAAATACAGTCCGGGCGAGAGCTTCGACTCCATCGTGGCGGGCACGATCTCCGTCACCGGGATCCCTCCCGACGTCACTATCGCCTCGTCGATCGGACGCAGACGTTCGAGCGGTATCTCGAAACTCTTGAGCAGTCCCGTGATCCTCTCGCGCTCTTCTTTCGTCACCGAATTCACTTTTTTTCCGGGATCGATCCCCGTGAGCCCGGTGAACACCGGTATCATCTTGCGCGGGAGCAGGCCGTCGAGCGAGTTCGAGAAATCGCGGTTGAGCTCCGACGAGAAATCGGAAAGCACCCGCCGCTCGAGCATACGGCGGTCGAGGGCCGGCTTGAGATCGATAAGCGCGGTATATCTGCCCGGGACCACTCCGCGGAGCTTCGACGACGCCGTGAGCGCCATCGGCCCGCTGATCCCGAAATGTGTGAACAGCAGCTCGCCGAAATCCTCGAAGACGGTCTTTCCTGTGCTGTTCTCCCTCACCGTCATCGAGACGTTCTTCAGAGTCAGGCCCTGCATCCGCGCGCAGCCGTCCCACGACGACACTATCGGAACGAGGGCGGCGCGGGGCTCTGAAATTGTGTGGCCGAGGCCGGCGGCGAGCCGGTAGCCCGAGCCGTCGGAGCCCGTCATCTGGTACGACAGCCCGCCGGTCGCCAGCACGGCGGA
>CADCPG010000150.1 GCA_902803255.1 uncultured Ruminococcus sp.
GATCGAGAAGGGGCCGAATTTTATGTAACTCGAAAAGTACTGGAGCACCACCACTATAGCGGCAAGGATGCCGGTGAGCACCAGCTTCGTGATCTGTTCTCTTGTCATGGACTTAGAGTTCTTGGTTGTCATTTCTGTTTCTTTGTGTCCTCCCATCTGCTAAAGACTGTGTTTGCCCGCCGTACTGCGGCGGGAAGAAACAACAAGTTAACGTATATTATAACTCTTTTGTGCTAAAAATTCAAGAAAAACCTTCCGGCAGTCATAAAAAGCCGGCTGTAACTGCGGTGCACCCGAAACACAGCAGCGACTTGCGGGCCGCTTTTTTCGTCATGCAGCCCATTATTTATTGACAACTATACTTTTATTTGATATAATATTTGCTGATTAAATAGGCGGATGCACGGATCATTCCCCGGCTGCTCCGGCGCGGCCCGGCGGGGAGGCGTCCGCCGGGCTTCGGAGGCAATTCAAGACATGTACGGCGGTTTCAGGATCACATGCAATCTCAATTTTACCGGTACATTCCGGGACGGAAGGCAGACGCTCGGCGAGACCTTCGCCAGGCTTTCCGGATGCGGCTTTGACGGCGTCGACTTCGACACCGAATGGTTCATCGGCTCCGAGGACTGGAGAGAGAAGGGAGCAAAGGCTGCCGAGCTCGCCGCGCTCCACGGCCTCGACGTCTCATTCGGGCACCTGCCGTTTCACAAGCTGAGAGGCCCGGACAGCCTTAAGGAATGCATCCTCGACGGGATCGAGCTCGCCTCGATCATCGGAATGAAGCGCGGAGTCGTCCACCCGAAGAGCACGCCCGAGCGTTTGGACGACCTCGACTTCAACTTCAGGAAGAATATAGAGTGGTTCTCGCCTCTCGTCGAGAAGGCGGAAAAGTACGGCGTGAAGCTGCTGATCGAGAACATGCCGAACTACTATGCCGACGGCAGGATGCGCTACGGGGCGCAGCCAGAGCATATCATCGCCCTGGCTGACGAACTGGGATGCGGCAACTGCTGGGACACCGGACACGCCAATCTGTCTGAGGTCGATCAGTACCTCGGCATCACATCACTCGGAGACAGGCTGATGGGTCTGCACCTCAACGACAACGTCGGCGGACATATAGATGCCCACCTCATCCCCGGTTTCGGGACCGCCGACTGGGACGGCGTGATGCGCGCTCTGTACGACATCGGCTACAGCGGCACATTCAATTTCGAGTGCCGCACGAGGCATCTGCCGAAGGCCGCGTCGGAATTTGCCGGATACCATCTGATGTCGGTCGCGAGGTCGCTGATAGACCGCGCCTGGAAAAAGTAAACAAGCGCCGCGTCCCCGCGGGAGATGCGCGACGAAAGGAACTGGAAATGTCACTTTATCTATATAATTCGCTGAGTCATAAAAAAGAGGAGTTCGTACCGAACGAGCCGGGAAAGGTGAAGATGTACACCTGCGGCCCGACTGTTTATCACTACGCCCACATAGGGAACCTCCGCACCTACATGATGGAGGATATCCTCGACCGGTATCTCCGCTACACGGGATACGACGTCGACCGCGTGATGAACATCACAGACGTCGGCCACCTGACGTCCGACGGCGATACCGGAGAGGACAAGATGCTCAAAGGCGCGAAGAGAGAGCACAAGAGCGTCATGGAGATCGCCGCCTTCTTCACCGACGCCTTCTTTGCCGACTGCAAAAAGCTGAACATACGCATTCCCGAGACCGTCCAGCCGGCGACCGGCTGCATAGACGATTTCATCCGCGTCATTTCCGCTCTGCTTGAAAAGGGGTATGCCTACGAAGCGGGAGGAAATATCTATTTCGACACGTCAAAGCTCGATAAATACTACGTCTTCCACGGTTTTTCTGAGGAGGACCTCGAAGTCGGCGTCAGAGAGGGAGTCGAGGCCGACGAAAACAAGCGCAGCAAGGCCGACTTCGTACTCTGGTTCACCAAATCAAAGTTCGAGGATCAGGAGCTCAAGTGGGAGAGCCCATGGGGGCTTGGATATCCCGGATGGCACATCGAGTGCTCCTGCATCGCGATGAAATATCTCGGAGAGAGGCTCGACATCCACTGCGGAGGCATCGACAACGCCTTCCCGCACCATACCAACGAGATCGCACAGAGCGAGGCCTTCCTCGGCCACGGCTGGTGCAACTGGTGGATGCATGTCCATCATCTCAACACTGCGTCGGGCAAGATGAGCAAGTCCTCGGGCGAGTTCCTCACCGTCTCGCTGCTCGAGTCGAAGGGATACGACCCGCTCGCCTACCGCTTCTTCTGCCTGCAGTCACA
>CADCPG010000151.1 GCA_902803255.1 uncultured Ruminococcus sp.
ATCAGCGACGCCGCGTAGATCGAATCCTTGCCGTGGATGTGTCCTCTGACTGTCAGACCGCCCGACGACTCTCCTCCGAGCACGGCGTCGACCTCGTCCATCTTCGTCGAGACGTACTTGAATCCGACGGGTACCTCGTAGCACTTCTCGCCGTAGTCCTCGGCGAGGTGGTCGAGCATGTGCGTCGTGGCGATGTTGCGCACGACCGGCCCCTTCCAGCCTCTGTATTCGTGCAGATACGAATAGAGCATTACGATGAGCTGGTTCGCGCTGAGGTATTCTCCGCTCGGATCGATGATCCCGACCCTGTCGCCGTCTCCGTCGACCGCTATGCCGAGGTCGTACCTGCCGTCGACGACGAGGTCGGTCAGCTGCTTTAGCTGGTCGGGCCCGGGAGCCGGGTTGGCCCCGCCGAAGAAGGCGTCCTTGTTGTTGTTGATCATGTCGAGCGTGCATCTGGCGGTGCACAGGACGGTGACGAGCGGGAAGGTCGCCGACCCGTGCATGCTGTCGAAGAGTATGCGCAGACCGGCGTTCCGTATGGTCTCCATGTCGAGCATCGAAATGATCGAGTCGAGGAAGCCGTTGAAGGGCGTTTTGAGATATGTGACGCTGCCGGGCTTTCCGGCTTCGGGGGGAAGATCGGGATATCTGTCGATGTATTCCTCGAGCTTCGACGTGAACTCGACGGGCGCGTCCCTGCCTTCCCCGACGATCACCTTTATGCCGTCGTAGGCGGCCGGGTTGTGGCTGGCGGTGACCTCGATGCCGACATGCAGCCCGAGCTTCTCAACGCTGAACATGACGAGCGGCGTGGGCACACTGCGGCGGGTCCTGATGACGTCGAATCCGCACGACGTCAGAACATCGGATATCCACCCTGCGGCGGCCTCCGACAGGAACCGGCGGTCATAGCCGATCAGTACCGGCTTTCCGTCCTTCTTTTCGTCGCGCAGCATACGGCAGAGCGCCCCTGCCACGCGTTCGACGTTCTCGCGGGTAAAATCGTCGCCGATCACGGCTCTCCAGCCTCCCGTGCCGAATCTGATCCTGCGGCAGCTCCCGGCGGGTCTTCCTTTTTCTCCCATTTTTGCCTCCGTTGCTCCGTCCGCCTTCCGCGCGGACGGCTTTTTCTCTGGGTGGGTGAAGGTTGTCTTCAGTTGAATCTCAGGTCGATGTAGAGCGGGTAGTGGTCGGACAGCGGATCGAAGTACTCGGGCGTCAGGCGGCGGAAGTACCTGACTTCTGCGTCGCCGGCGTTCTTGATCAGTATGTGGTCGATCGCCTGCTCGAAAGTGCCTCCGGTGTCGCGCTTCCAGCCCTTGGTGCCGCAGGGGTGATGTCCGCGGTTTTCGTTCCTGTCGCCCGTGGCGATGTCGTGAGTCTCTGACCATCCGAGGTCGAAGGCTGTCTTCAGGCAGGGCGACGAGACGGTGGCGTTGAGGTCTCCCATAAGAACGGCGGGGCAGCCGTATTTTTCGATGACCCCGTCCATTTCGCGGCAGGCGAGGCCGATCTGATAGGCGCGGGCCTCGTCGGAGCCGGCCTGATAGGATGACGACGCGGGGTTGCCCGATCTCCACCACAGATGGGTCGACATCAGTGCCAGCCGTTTGCCGTCCTTCCGGTCCTCGAAAACGCCCCAGCACCACGATTTTGTCTCGGAGTTGTTGAAGCTGCCCTCGAATCCGGGAACTTCGGTCGAATAGAGGAAGAAGCCGGATTCGAGCAGCTTCAGTTTGTCTCTGCGGTATACGATCGGAGTGTCCCTTCCCGAGAGATACTCGTAGGAAGCCTCGGTTCCGTCGGCGAGCTTTACATGCCGCATATTGTCCATCAGGATCTCGGCCTGGCGGTTCGATACCTCCTGGAGCCCGAGGATGTCGGGCATGACCTCGAGATACGCCCTTGCCATTCCGGGCACTCTGGCTTCTGCTGAGCAGTCTTCGCCTCTTTCTCTCCAGAAATCGTTGTTTCTGTCGCATTTCCACTGGTTGTTTGACATAAGGATCATGGATAGCTTCCTCCTGTATCATTATTATTTAAAAACCGTCACGCGGGCGGTACGCCTGCGATTTTACTTCAGCATTCCGGAAAGGGCAGCCTGCGCCGACTCCAGGGCGGCGTCCGCGGCGGAGATGTCGCGGCCTCCGGCCATCGCGCTGTCGGGACGGCCTCCGCCTCTGCCTCCGGTCACGGCGGCGACC
>CADCPG010000152.1 GCA_902803255.1 uncultured Ruminococcus sp.
AGAACACGAAAATGCTTGACATCAAAGTGACCCGTACAAAGAGCCCGGCTCAGAAGCCGGACGGAAAGACCTTAGGCTTCGGCAAGGTGTTCACCGACCACATGTTCTGCATGAACTATACAGAGGGGATCGGATGGCACGACGCACGCATAGAGCCTTTCCACGACCTCACCCTCTCCCCCGCCTGCGTGGTGTTCCACTACGGACAGGAGATGTTCGAGGGACTCAAGGCCTACCGGGGAGTCGACGGAAAGATCCGCCTCTTCAGGCCGGATATGAACGCGAAGCGCACCAACAACTCCAACCGCAGGCTCTGCATCCCCGAGCTTCCCGAGGAGTATTTCGTCGAGGCCGTAAAGGCGATAGTCAGCGTTGACCGCGACTGGATCCCCACCGAGCCCGACACCTCGCTCTACATCCGTCCCTTCATCATCGGCACCGACGCCTTCCTCGGCGTCGCGCCTTCAAAGACCTACCTGTTCTGCATAATCCTGTCTCCCTCGGGCGCCTACTACGCCAGCGGCCTCAAACCGGTCGGGATCTGGATAGAGGACGACTACGTCAGAGCGGTCAGAGGCGGAATGGGCTTTGCCAAGACGGGCGGCAACTACGCCTGCTCGCTCGCCGCTCAGGTCAAGGCGCACGACGACGGCTACTCCCAGGTGCTCTGGCTCGACGGCGTCGAGCGCAAGTACATCGAGGAAGTCGGCGCGATGAACATATTCTTCAAGATCGACGGCAAGGTCGTGACTCCGATGCTCAACGGATCGATTCTGCCCGGCATCACCAGGGATTCGGTATGCCGGCTCTGCCGTCACTGGGGCCTCGACGTCGAAGAGCGCAAGGTCTCGGTCTACGAACTGCTCGACGCCCAGAAGTCCGGCAAGCTCGAGGAGGTCTTCGGCAGCGGCACCGCGGCCGTCATCTCTCCCGTCGGCAAGCTCCGCTACATGAACGACGTCATGACGATCGGCGACGGCTCGATCGGACCGCTCAGCCAGAAGCTCTACGACACCGTCACCGGCATACAGTGGGGCAAGACGGCCGATCCGTTCGGCTGGACCGTGACAGTCGACTGATGTCATCTCTCCCCGATTATCCCGACGGCCTTTACCGGAAGATCGCGGGTAAGCGCGTGACGCTCTTCTGCGGCCATTACGGAAGCGGAAAGAGCACCGTCGCGATGAGCTTTGCCGCGATGCTGCGCGCGTCGCTCCCCGCCGGGACTCCGGTGGCCGTCGCCGACCTCGATATCGTCAATCCGTATTTCAGGACGAAGGACTGCGAGGAAGACCTCGGAAGGCTCGGGATAGAGCTCATCGCGTCTGAATACGCCTCGACGAACGTAGACCTGCCGGCCATGCCCGAGAGCGCCTACCGCATCACCGAGGACAGATCTCTGCACACGGTGATCGACGTGGGCGGCGACGACAGGGGCGCGCTCGCGATGGGAAGATACGCCTCGGCGCTGCTCGCCGAAGGCGACTTCGACATGCTGGCGGTGATCAACCGCTTCAGGCCGCTGACCGCGGCTCCGGCCGACGCTGCGGAAGTCATGCGCGAGATAGAGCTCGCCTGCGGGCTGCCCTTCACCGGGATCGTAAACTGTTCGAATCTCGGCTCCGCCACGACTCCCGAAGTCATCGAGGGGAGCTTCGGCTATGCCGGGGAGGTATCACGTCTGTGCGGCCTTCCGGTGAGATTCACCGCCGTCATGCGCGGACTGTGCGGCTCATTTGAGGAAAAAACTCCTGTGCTGCCGCTCGATTTCACAATATCACACGGCGGAATTGAAAACCGCTGAAAAAAGAGGTGCCGAAATGGTAAACATCACCTTCAATACCGATCGCTGCAAGGGTTGCGGGCTTTGCGTGGAAGCATGTCCCAAGCACCTGCTCGCGATGGATCAGAACGCGCTCAATGCCCAGGGACACCATCCCGCCGGCATAACCGACAAGTCCGCGTGCATAGGCTGCGCAAGCTGCGCCGTGACCTGTCCCGACTGCGTCATAAAGATAGTAAAGGAGTAACCATGTCCGAGAAAGTACTTATGAAGGGCAACGAAGCCATTGCCGAGGCCGCGATCTCGTGCGGATGCCGGCACTACTTCGGTTACCCCATCACTCCGCAGACCGAAATTGCGGCCTATATGGCAAAGAGGATGCCGAAGATCGGCGGGACCTTCCTTCAGGCCGAGTCCGAGATCGCCGCGGTAAACATGGTCATCGGCGCGGCCTCGGCCGGCGTCAGGGTCATGACGTCATCGTCGAGCCCCGGAGTCTCGCTCAAGAGCGAGGGGATTTCCTACATGGCGGGCTGCGACCTGCCCGCTCTTATCGTAAACGTGCAGCGCGGCGGCCCCGGCCTCGGCGGCATCCAGCCGTCGCAGTCGGACTATTTCCAGGCGACGCGCGGCGGCGGACACGGCGACTATCACCTGCTCGTCCTTGCTCCGGCGTCGGTGCAGGAGATGGCGGCGATGACGGTCCGCGCCTTCGATCTCGCCGACAAGTACCGCATGCCCTGCATGCTGCTCGCCGACGGAACGATGGGCCAGATGATGGAGCCCGTCGAGCTCGGAGAGAGCACCGGCGGGACCGTGGACAAGCCCTGGGCGCTGACCGGCACCGGCATGAAGCGTCCGCACAACATAATCAACTCGCTCTCTCTCACTCCCGACGAGCTCGAGAGGTGGAACGTAGACCGCTATGAGAGATACGCGAAGATCGAGCGTGACGAGCCCATGTACGAGGAATACCTCTGCGACGACGCCGAGATAGTCGTCGTGGGCTTCGGCATCGCCGCCAGAGTCGCGAAGAACGCCGTCAACGCCGCCAGAGCCGAAGGCATAAAGGCCGGCATGTTCAGACCGATCACCCTCTGGCCCTTCCCGAAGAAGGCCATGTTCGAGAGGGCGAAGACGGCGGGGGCCTTCATCTCGGTCGAGCTCTCGATGGGCCAGATGATAGAGGACATCGAGCTGGCGATCAGATGCACGAGGCCGGTCACCCTCTGCTCGAGGGTCGGCGGCATGATCCCGTCGCCCGCCGAGGTCAAAAAGAGCATAGAAGACGCTCACGAAAAGCTTGAGGGGAGGAACTGAAGATATGACAACTGTATTCGACAGACCTCACGCTCTGACCGACGTGCCGATGCACTACTGCCCCGGCTGCGGTCACGGCATCATACACCGTCTCGTCGCCGAGGCCATCGATTCCCTCGGGATCGAGGGTACCACGGTCGGAGTCGCCTCGGTCGGCTGCTCGGTATTCGCTTACAACTACTTCAACGTCGACATGGTGCAGGCGGCGCACGGACGCGCCCCGGCGGTCGCCACCGGCGTCAAGAGGGCAAGGCCGGAGAACATCGTCTTCACCTATCAGGGCGACGGCGACCTCGCCGCGATCGGCACCGCCGAAACGGTCCACGCGGCCGCCAGAGGCGAGAATATCACCGTGATATTCGTCAACAACGCGATCTACGGCATGACGGGCGGCCAGATGGCCCCGACCTCTCTCCCGGGACAGGTCACCCAGACCTCCCCGTACGGCAGAGACGTAAAGACCGTCGGCTACCCCGTAAAGATCTGCGAGATGCTCTCGCAGCTCGACGGTCCCGCGTACATAGAGCGCGTGGCGATCAACAGCGTGAAGAACATCCGCGCCGCCGGCAGGGCGATCAAAAAGGCCTTCAGGTACCAGACGGAGGGGAAGGGATTCTCGCTGATCGAGGTCGTCTCCACCTGTCCGACCAACTGGGGCATGACCCCCGCGAAGGCGATGAAATGGGCCGAGGAGAACATGATCCCCTACTATCCGCTCGGCGTTTACAAGGATAAATACGCCGGCGACGCCGCGAAGGCCTAGGGAAGGGAGTGCCGCGAAAATGACAAAGAACATTCTTATCGCCGGATTCGGCGGACAGGGAGTCCTCTTCACCGGAAAATTCCTGGCCTACGCCGCGCTTCTCGAGGACAGGCAGCTCAGCTGGCTGCCGTCATACGGCCCCGAGATGAGAGGCGGCACCTGCAACTGCTCGGTGATCATCTCCGACGAGCCGGTCGGCTCGCCCATCGTGACCGAGCCCGACATACTCATCGCCATGAACCGGCCGTCGCTCGACAAGTTCGAGAAAGCCGTCGTCCCCGGCGGCGAGATCTACATCGATTCATCGCTCGTCGACAGAAAGCCCGAGAGGACCGACGTGAAGGTGTACAGCCTTCCGGCGACCGCCCTCTCGACCGAAAAGGGCTTCGACGGGATCGCCAACATGATCCTGCTCGGCGCCGTCATCGAGAAGAGCGGCGTGATAGACAAGAGCTCGATCCCCGCCGCGATGTCGAAGGTCGTGTCGGCAAAGCACAAAGACCTCTACGACTACAACATCAAGGCCATAGAGCTGGGATGCGAAAGCATCTGAACCCGGCGGCTCCGGGGGCGGTACGCCCCCGGAGCCGCACGCAAAGCACCGTTAGAGAATAAAGGAGGATTCCCAAATGTCGGACAGCAGCAGTTCTCTGCGCGAAATCGGTCTACGACTGTCGGATATGAGAGAGATCCGCGAGATCGGCACCGGGGAGATGGCATCGATGCTGTCGGTCGGTGAGGAGGAGTATCTGGCGTACGAACGCGGGGAGAGGGATTTTCAGATCAGCTTTCTCTGCAGGGCGGCGGACATACTCGGCATCGACGTGCACGATCTCATGAGCGGCGAGTCGCC
>CADCPG010000153.1 GCA_902803255.1 uncultured Ruminococcus sp.
CATTCTCCCCCGCCCCTGCCTCCGTCCCCCGGGCGGCATCCGCCGCGCAGGCACGCCGCGGCACCGATGATTTAAAACCGAATACGTAAAAAACGCCCCCGGAGGCTCCGGAGCGCACGCAGATCCCGCTGAAAAAAACCGGTTTTTTCAAAAAAATCCGCTTTTTTCCGCATTTTCCTGTTGACAAGCCGAAAAAAACGTGCTATAATGGCGCAAACCGATGAGGAAGAGTAAGTAAGCGTACGTAAATCTCCCACAGAGAGCCGCCGACGGTGAGATGGCGGCGGATGAGACTGCGCCGAATGGACTTCCGAGGGCAAACGGAACAGGACTTTGATCCTTAGTATGTGCGCCGGGGGCGGTCTCCCCGTTAACAAAAGCCGGCATATGTCAGTATGCATCGAGTGGACGCCTTATGTGGCGTCAAGCCGGGTGGCACCGCAGGATCGTATTCTTTTCTCTTTACAGTCCTGTCCCAGCATTGCGGGACAGGACTGTTTATTATTTCCGGGAAACATCCGGACAAATGATAAAAAATAATCACTCCAAGGAGAAAAGAAAAAATGAAAAGAACGGTATCCCTCATCCTGGCGGTCATCATCGCCCTCGGCGCGGTCCTTTCCTTCGCTTCGTGCGGCAGGGACGGCGGCAAAAAGTTCAAAATAGGCATCTGCAACTACGTTGACGACGCCTCGCTCAACCAGATCGTCGAGAACATCAGAGCCGCGCTCGATGCCGACGGTACCGAATTCGAAGTCCTCTACGAGAACTGCAACGCCGACGCCAACGTCCTCTCGCAGATCATATCAAACTTCATAGCGCAGGACGTCGACCTCATGATCGCGGTCGCGACGCCCGTCGCGATGGCGATGCAGGCCGCCACCGAGGACAACAAGATCCCCGTGGTCTTCGCGGCAGTCTCCGATCCCCTCGGCGCCGGACTCGTCGAATCGATGGACAAGCCGGGCTCCAACCTCACCGGTACCTCCGACTACCTCGACACCACCGCCATCATGAACCTCATCTTCGCCGCCAACGCCTCGGCCAAGAAGATAGGCCTGCTCTACGACCTCGGCCAGGATGCCTCCACCGCCGCGATCGCCGACGCCAAGAAGTATCTCGACGAAAAGGGCGTCGCCTACTCCGTGCGCACCGGCACGAACGTCGACGAGATCGTCCTCGCGGCCTCCGCGCTCGTAGCCGACGGCGTTGACGCCGTGTTCACCCCGTCCGACAACACCGTCATGCAGGCCGAGCTCTCGATCTACGAGACCCTCGCCGCCGCAAAGATCCCTCACTACGCCGGAGCCGATTCCTTCGCGCTCAACGGCGCCTTCCTCGGATACGGCGTCGATTACGCCAACCTCGGCAAGGTCACCGGCGAGATGGCCGCCGACATACTGAAAAACAAAAAAGACCCCGCCTCCGTGCCCGTGAAGACCTTCGACAACGGCACAGCAACGGTAAATACCGAGACCTGCGCCCAGATCGGATTCGACTACGCGACCGTCGAGGCCGCCTTCAAGCCCTACTGCACCAAGGTAGTGACGATAAAGACAGCGGAAAGCTTCAGCTGATGAGGCGCATCCCGCGCATTTCCCGGAGGCTCACTGAATGGAAGCGCTCATGATGCTTCTCCGGACGACGCTCGAACTCGGACTCGTGAACTCGCTCGTCGTTCTGGCGCTCTTCCTCTCATATTCGATGCTCAACATCTGCGATCTGTCGACCGACGGCTGCTTCACTCTGGGAGCTACCGTCGGGGCGGCGGTCGCCATAGCCGGCCACCCCTTCCTTTCGATCCCGGCCGCGATGGCCGCCGGAATGATATCCGGCTTCGTCGCCGCCTTCCTTCAGACGAAGATGGGGATCAACAGCCTGCTAGCCGGCATAATCGTCAACACCGCGCTCTACTCGGTCAACATCGCCGCGATGGGCGGCAGCTCCCTGCTCAACCTCAACAGGACCGACACGGTATTCAGCCGGATGAAGACGGCGCTCGACGGCACCTTCCTTGCGGGCGGCCACAAGCTGATCCTCGGGATCCTCTTCGCGGGGGCGGTGCTCGTGCTGCTGTCGCTCTTCCTGCGGACGCGGCTCGGCCTCGCGATCCGGGCGACGGGCGACAACGCCGACATGGTGAAGTCGTCGTCGATCGACCCTTCGTTCACCACGACGGTCGGCCTCTGCCTGTCGGGCTCGATAACGGCCCTCTCGGGCTGTCTGCTCGCCCAGTCGCAGAAATCGGCCAACATCGACATGGGGAGCGGGATCGTGACCGTCGCGCTGGCGTCGCTGCTCATAGGAAGAGTGCTGGTAAAACGGGGCGGGATACCCCTGAAGGCTCTCGGAGCCGTGGCGGGGGCGATCCTCTTCCGGCTCGTGTATACCGTCGCTCTGCGGCTCAACATGCCGGCCTTCATGCTCAAGGCGGTGTCGTCGGTGATAGTCATAATAGCGATCTCGACGCCGTACCTGAAGGACAAGTTCCCGATGCTGAAGCGCAGGCTTGCGGCCCGGCGGGAGTCCCGACGGACGGGGAAAGGCGGTCCGGATGCTTAAGCTGAAAGATATAAGGAAGACGTTCAACCCGGGCAGCCCGAACGCGAAACTCGCGCTCGACGGCCTGAGCCTCGACGTCGCTCCCGGGGAGTTCGTATCGATCATCGGCGCCAACGGAGCCGGCAAATCGACGCTCTTCGGGGCGATAGCGGGCGAATTCGTGCCAGATGCGGGCAGGGTGATCATCGACGGCGCCGACGTGACGCTCGAGCCGCAGCACAGACGCGCGAAGAACATCGGGCGGCTCTTCCAGGACCCGATGCGCGGCAGCGCGCCCGGCATGAGCATCGAGGAGAACCTCGCGCTCGCTTCGGGACGCGGCGGCTGGTTCGGGTCGGTAAAGGCGACCGACAGGGAGTTCTTCAGGGAGAGACTGTCGCAGCTCGGCATGGGACTCGAGGACAGACTGAAGCATCCCGTCGGGCTGCTGTCGGGCGGACAGCGGCAGGCGCTGACGCTCGTCATGGCCACGCTCAACCCTCCGAAGCTCCTCCTGCTCGACGAGCACACCGCGGCGCTCGACCCCGCGACCGCGGACAAGGTCATGGAGCTTACCGACCGCACCGTCAGGGAGGGTTCTCTCACCTGCCTCATGATAACGCACAACATGCAGACCGCGCTGTCGTTCGGCAGCAGGACGCTCATGATGGACGGCGGAAAAATAATATTCGACACATCGGGAGAGGAACGGAAAAAACTCACCGTTCCCGACCTCCTCGACAAGTTCCGCGAGGCGGCGGGCAAGGCGCTCGACAGCGACCGGATGCTCCTCACGGACGATTAAGATACACGGGCGGATACCGTTTTATGCATTCCGCCCTTGTTTCGCGTAAACGGCCGGCAGTGCAAACGGAAAAACCTGACAGAAAGACGGGATCATGCGATGAAAAACGACAGAAAAAAGGAAAACGTATCCGAAGACGAGAACATCCGGGACAGAGACCCGGAACCTGAAACAGGCCCTAAATACCCGGCGAGAGCCGGGAAAGGCCTCTTCAGGCGGCGGAGGATCCGCCCCGAGGCCACGGCCGTCTACGCGGGGCCCGACTACTTCGCGAGTATAGAGGAAGTCTACGCCGGCCCGGATTTTTTCGAAAAGAACAGCGGCGGACCGGCTGAGAACGGACCGGATGCCGCTGATGACAAAAAGGTCCCGGAGGCGGACGGAGATGCCGTAACTCCCGAAGATCCCGGCGCCGGCGCAG
>CADCPG010000154.1 GCA_902803255.1 uncultured Ruminococcus sp.
AGCGCCGGATCGTCCGCCAGCGCCGTCTCAAGCTTTGCGAGCAGACGTTCGACGGGGATCGAGTTGAAATAGTTGCTTATATCCGCCTTGTATGAATACATCCCCGCGGTCTTTCCGCCGGCCAGAAGGTATTCCACCGCGTCCTTCGCGGTGCGCCCCGGCCTGAACGAATAAAGGCCGGGCGAAAACAGGCCGTCGTACTTCCTCAGCATCAGCCAGGTCAGCAGCTTGAGCACTGTGTTCCAGGGTTCCGGGTAGGTATAAACGGTCCGCTTTTTCTGGGAATACAGCTTGACGATGACCGACTTCGACGGCAGCGGAAAGCCGCTTCCGCGCTCTATTCCTTCGGTCACGCGCAGATATTCGCGGGAGTCGATGAACTGGCGCAGACGCTTCGCGTCGGACGCCGGACATACCCGCGATGTTCTGTATTCATAAAATCTTTCCCAGACCGACCGGTCTTTCAGGCTGTCGAGGAGCGGCATTTTCTCACCTTCGCTGTGTCAGCGCTGTTTTTGCCGTCGCTGTCCGCATACGGTTTTCCCTGCACCGTTTTCCGGCCGGACGGGATCCGGCGGGACCGGAGATCCGCTGCGGGACATGTCCCGGTCCGCTGCTGGCAGCCGGCGGCCGCAGTTCATTAAGGAAAAGCCGGCCGCATGGAGATGCGGCCGGCAAAAACAGACGCGGAAATCTTTAAATTCCGGAAGTTCCGGAATAGACAGGACCGTACACGGACCGGCTGCCCGCAAAGCCTGTTTGCAGGTCCGTGCCTTGCCCGCCGCGGGCGCTATGCGTTCAGTGTCTGTTTTGAACAGTCATAAGGCCGTATCTCAAATGCCGAGAGCGGCGCTGACGCGTTCGTTCACGTATTTGCGGGTGTTCCACCAGCCTTCGTGGTCGAAATAGAAACGGAGATACGGCGTTCCGTTCTTTTCACATGTCCTGCGGAGCCTGTTGGCTTCGCTGTTTTCGGTCATCAGCTCGACGATGAGCTTCACGTCCGCGCCTTCGGTGAAGGTGTACTTGTACCTGCGGCAGTCCTCTACCGTCTCGAGCGATACGCTGCACTGAGGGAAGTCCTCTCTGAATATTTTGGAAAAATAGTCGAGATACGACAGCCCGGAGTTGTACTGGCACTCCTCGGCCGG
This sequence comes from uncultured Ruminococcus sp., assembly GCA_902803255.1. Lineage (GTDB taxonomy): Bacteria > Bacillota > Clostridia > Oscillospirales > CAG-272 > CAG-390. The sequence goes on from CADCPG010000154.1 coordinate 1,152, forward strand.
GATGCCGTCGTATTCCGTCGCGTCAGCCGTGCCTGCGGCGGGGGCGGGGGCAGGATCGGGCTTGTTTTCTTCGGCGTTCTTTTCGGCCGCCGCTTCGATGTCTTTCTTTTCGATCCCGGCGTCTTTGAGTGCCTGGTCCAGCTTTTTGCCGGCATCGTCCAGATCCTTCATAAATGATTTAAAAAGGTCCGATAGTCTGCTCATTGCGGTATCCTCCTGTTTTTTTATATTATAGCATATTAAAAACCAGAACGCAACAGTAATTTCTGAATTTTTGTTATCTGTCACCGGAAATATCCCACACGGTGCACATTATCGAGCAGTATCCGTCTCCCGGGTACCGCTGGTAATAAGCCGTGAGGATCTTTCCGCCGTCGAGTTCGACGCTCGACGGATATCCGAGGTCCGCCGTGTCGGAGGCGTATCCCAGGACGATCTCGCCGCCGAAGGTCTCCCCTCCGTCGGTGCTGATCCTGGCGCGCTCTCCGAACGGTTCCTTTCTCCTGCCGTAGGTCAGCACGACGGCCCCGCTCGAGTGGAGCAGGAAGTGCGGAGGAGAGCCGCATATGCCGGTCGGACGCGGCACAGACCACGTCGTTCCGCCGTCGTCCGAGAAGCATGTGTATATCGAGAAACCGTCGCCGGAGGTTATCTCCTTTCCCTGAGCCCGGATACCGAGCAGGATCCGGCCGCCCGGCAGCTCGACGGCGTGCGGTTCGTGGAAGCAGCTGCACGGAAGTCCGTCCGGAAGCGGGACTTTTGACCTGAAGCTCCACGTCTCGCCTCTGTCGAACGATTCACAGCAGAGGATGTCTCCCGCGGGGTATCCGTGTCTCTCTCTTTCGGCGAGGTCGGAGTGGAATTCCTTTCCCACGTATACGAGCCTGCCGTCGCGGGCGGCGAATGGGCCGTGCGGCGACGTCACCGGCACGTTCACCGGGTCGCTCCAGGTCTCGCCGCGGTCGTCGGAGATGCGGATGAACGATCCGAAGCGCGACTTCTCGGGCGGCAGGGCTGCCATGACCTCGAGCATGCCGGAGGTCAGCGAGTCGCCGTCTCCGTACGGATCGCCCGCGAGCTTTCCGCGGCGTTCAAGATAAAACTCCTTCGGATGGTTGAACCAGGTGAGGATCATCCGTCCTCCGCCCGCGTAGAGCAGCCCGGCGTCCCTGTCATCGAGGCAGGTGTCGTTGACGGTGCGTCCGACCGACCAGGTGCGTCCGCCGTCGGTGCTTTTGTAGAGGACGTCCTTTCCGAAGGGGCAGATGTGTCCGAGACGGTGCCCCGACGCGGCGCAGTAGAGCGTGCCGTTCTCGTCGCGGCAGACCGTCGGCCAGCCCTGGTATCTGAATATCCCGTCGGTGATCCTGGATAC
>CADCPG010000155.1 GCA_902803255.1 uncultured Ruminococcus sp.
ACCGCTTCGTCCTGACCTATGACACGTCCCTTCAGGTGATCCTCAAGGTGAAGGACCTTGTTTTTCTCGCTTTCGTTGAGCTTTGATACCGGGATACCGGTCCAGCGGCTGACTATCTTTGCGATCTCGTCTTCATCGACCGCCTGATGAGCCAGTTCGAATCCCCCCTCTCCGCTCTTCGCCTCTTCTTCGGCAAGTTTTTTGCGCAGTTCCGGCAGTTTTCCGTACTGCAGCTCCGCCGCCTTATCGTAATCGTATTCCTGTTTTGCGATCTCTATGGAGTCGTTGACCGACGCTATCTCCTCTTTCAGCTTCGAAATGCGGTCGATGGCGCTCTTTTCACTGTCCCAGCGGGCCTTTTCGGCGGCAAAACGCTCTTTTCTTTCGGCGATCTCCCGCCGGATCTCGTCCAGCCTTTCGACTGACAGACTGTCGGTCTCCTTTTTCAGAGCGGTCTCCTCGATCTCCAGCTGCATTATCTTCCGCTGTTCGCTGTCAAGCTCGGCGGGGAGCGAATCGAGCTCGGTCTTGATCATGGCGCAGGCTTCGTCCACCAGGTCTATCGCCTTGTCGGGAAGGAACCTGTCGGATATATACCTGTCCGAGAGTGTCGCGGCGGCGATCAGTGCCGAGTCCTGGATGGTGACGTGATGGAAGTTTTCGTATCTTTCCTTCAGCCCGCGTAGGATGGATATCGTATCAGCCACCGTGGGTTCGTCGACCGTCACCGGCTGAAAACGCCGCTCGAGCGCCGCGTCCTTTTCGATATACTTGCGATATTCGTCAAGGGTCGTCGCGCCGATGCAGTGGAGCTCGCCCCGCGCCAGCATGGGTTTGAGCATATTGCCGGCGTCGAGAGCGCCGTCCGTCTTTCCGGCTCCGACGATAAGGTGGAGCTCGTCGATGAACATGATGATCTTTCCCTCGGAGCTTCTGACCTCTTCGAGAACCGCCTTGAGCCTCTTTTCAAACTCGCCGCGGTAGCTGGCTCCGGCTATAAGAGCGCCGATGTCAAGAGAGAAGAGCTTTTTATCCCGCAGAGAATCCGGAACGTCCCCTCTGGCGATACGCTGAGCCAGCCCTTCGACAACCGCCGTCTTACCGACTCCCGGCTCTCCTATGAGCACCGGATTGTTCTTGGTCTTCCGTGACAGGATTCGTATGACGTTCCTTATCTCGTCGTCACGTCCGATGACGGGATCCAGCTTCTGTTTTTTCGCAACGTCCACCAGATCGCGCCCGTATTTTACCAGCGCGTCGTAGGTGTCCTCCGGCGAGTCTTCGGTCACCCGGCGGTTTCCGCGGACTCCGGACAGCGCCGCGAGAAATCCCTCTCTCGTGATCGAAAAGTCGGAAAAGATCTTTCCCATCGTCCGGTTCGGCTTCGCCAGCAGAGAAAGGAAGAGATGCTCGACGCTGATGTACTCGTCGCGCATCGCCTTCGCCTCGTCCTCGGCGCCTGAAAGGGCGTCCGACGCGTCGCGGGAGAAGTAAAGATCTCCGCCGCTCACCTTCGGTTTTCTGTCTACCGCCGACTCTGTCGCGGCGCGCAATCCGGCAGCATCCTTCCCCATCGCCGATATCAGCCGGGTTATCAGCGACCCGTCCACGTCGAGAAGCGCAAGGACAAGATGTTCCTGATCGATCTCCTGATTGCCATGTTCTTTGGCAGTCTTCTGTGCCAGCTCGACAGTTTCTATCGTTTTTTTGGTGAATTTTTCAATATTCATGGTGTTTCACCTCCGTTTTTTCATTTCGTGTATTATTATAGCACACTTTTTTAGCACTGTCAAGTCGAGAGTGCTAATTTTTTCGCTATCGGCCAGGCGTCGAAGTCCTTGTGAGTTAACGGCGCCCGGCGCGGTTTTTCTTGACTGGATGAACGGTTTATTGTATAATACATTTCAGAGCGGTGCCCGGTGCACCGCTGCGAAAGGGTGCCACGATGAATCTTTGCGATCCTCTCACGATAAAAAACATAATGGGGGCGTTCGGGCTGAGTTTCAGAAAGAAATACGGTCAGAATTTCCTCACAGACAAGTCCGCGGTGGAGTCCATCGCCGGCTTCTGTGCCGGAGACGATACGAAGACAGTCCTTGAGATCGGACCGGGTTTCGGTGCGCTGACGCACGAGCTGGCGGTGAGATATGAGAAGGTGGTCGCTCTTGAGATCGACCGCGGACTTATCCCGCTGCTCGCGTATACGCTGGCGGACGACAAAAACGTGAGCGTGATCGAGGCCGACGTCATGAAGGCCGACCTCGCGTCGCTGCTGAAGGAAGACTTTGCGAGGGGAGGCGTGGCCGTCTGTGCCAATCTCCCGTACTATATTACGACGCCCATCCTGCTGAAACTGCTGTCGTCGGGACTGCCCTTCGAGAGCCTCACGGTGACAGTCCAGGCCGAAGTGGCCGACCGGCTGTGCGCCGCGCCGGGGACGCCGGATTACGGTTCGCTTACGGTATACAGCTCGTATTACGGAAGGAGCGAAAAGCTGGCAAAGCTGCCGCCTTCGCTCTTCCTGCCGCCGCCTTCGGTCGAATCCGCGGTTGTGAGGATAGCCATGTACCGCGAAAAGCCGTGCGTGCCGCAGGATGAGGAACTGTTCTTCGGAGCGGTGCGCGGAGCCTTCTGCCAGCGCAGGAAGACACTGGCCAACGCGCTGTCGTCGGCATTCCCGGATATATCCAAGGCGGAGATCGCCGCGGCGGCGGAAAGGGCGGGGATATCTCCGACGGCCAGGGGCGAGACGCTTTCCTGCTCCGACTTCGTGAGGCTGTCCGACGAACTGGCCGCCGCGGAGAAAGCCGGGACAGCCGGCGAAAGCGAAGCATAAGCAGAGGCAAAAACGAAAGCGGAAGCTGAAGCGGAGCAGAAGCAAAAGCATAAGCAGAAGCGTAGCAGAAGCAAAGGCAAAAGCAGAAACGGAGCAGAAGCAGAAGCAGAAACGGAGCAGAAGCAGAAGTAGAAGCAGAAGTAGAAGCAGAAGCGGAAGCAGAAGCGAAAGCAGAAGCGGAAGCGGAGCAGAAGCAAAAGCAGAAGAAACAGAAAGATGCGGAGCCGGAGGCACCCCGGCCCCCGGAGATCTGTGAGCGAAAGGAACGGACGCAGATGAAAGATAAAAGCGGAAAAGAACTGCCGGAAGCGCGGGGCGGAGAAGAGAAGCCCGAAGCCGGGGACATTGACGTATCCTCGTCGCCCTTCCTCGGGAAACTCTCGAATTTCTGGTACTACCACAAGTGGAAAGTGGTTATCGGTGCGGCGGCGCTGATACTCATATCCGTTATGTGCCTTCAGACCTGCAGAAACGCGAAGGAGGACATAACGGTGATGGCGGCGGGGCCCAACTACCTGTCGCGGACTGAGGTCGACAGGGCGGGCGAAGTCCTTTCGTCGCTCATGCCGTTCGATTTCAGCGGCGACGGCGAAAAGAACGCGTCCCTCGCACAGCTCCACATCTATTCCGACGAGCAGGCAAAGGAGCGCATCGAGAGACTCGGCAGCGATTCGTTCGACGCGAAGTTCAATCTCGACGAGCGCCGCAATTTCGACAACATTATCCTCACCGGAGAGTATACTGTCTGGATCGTCGATCCCTGGCTCTACGGCAGGGTCTCTGAGTCGGGAGGCTGGCGGAAGCTTGCAGATGTCCTGGGATCGGTACCGTCGAACGCGTACAGCGACGAGGCCGTGCTGCTAAGGGAGACTGCGCTGTTCGCTGCGGATCCGGAGCTTTTCGCCGGCTATCCCGACGACACTCTCGTCTGTCTGCGCACGAAGAGCCTGATAGGCAGGAAGCGCTCCGAGGAGTCATACAAACAGGCCGAGGCATTTTTCGCGGCGCTGGTAAGCCCGGCGGACGTCCCTGAGACGCCGGCCACGGAGACGGCCTCCTGAGCAGATATCCTCCGGAAGTCAGACGTTCCTCCGGAAGTCAGACGTTCCTCCGGAAGTCAGACGTTCCTGCGGAAGTCAGACATCCGGGGGAAGTTATAGAAAAAATAAAAAGAATGCCGCTTTTCCGGATCTTCATCCGGTGAAGCGGCATCCCTGATATAAGCCCTCAGAGTAGAGTTTTTTGTCTATGTCGTTGATCACCGACACCTTCTTACGGCTCCACAGAGGGGCGAGCAGACTTCCCGGCAGGCCGTCGCCGGTGAGTCTCGCGATGACGGTCCGCGGCGGCAGCAGCGTCAGCGCGGTGCAGACGGCCGACACATACTCCTCCTTCGTTATCGGGACGTAACCGCCCCTGCGCCATTCGTCCGCCAGGAGAGTGCCCTCCAGCACGTGCAGCAGGTGTATCTTCACCTGGTCGGGCGCGAGGGAGGCGACGTCGGACACCGTCTTCATCATCATGCCTTCGTCCTCGCCCGGCAGACCGAAGATCAGGTGCACGCAGATCTCCGCCTTCGGGACATGTTCGCGCAGGGCGCCGAAACCCCGGAGAAAACCGGCGAAGGTGTGGCCCCTGTGTATCCGCCCGGCGGTTACGTCGTTCGACGACTGCAGCCCGAGCTCGACCGTAAGCGAGGTCTTTTCCGATACTTCTGCGAGCAGATCCAGGACGTCGGGCGGAAGGCAGTCGGCCCTGGTGGCGATATTGAGGCCTCTCACGCCGGGGAAGGCCAGGACCTCGTCATATACCCTCTCGAGGACCGGTCGGGGCGCGAAGGTGTTCGTATGGGCCTGCAGATAGGCCAGGGTGACCGATGTGTCCCATTTCGACGACAGAGCGCGGCGTCCGGCGTCGTACTGTTCGCGCAGGGAGGGGAGGTCGGGGACGGTGTCGCCGCTGCCCCGCGGCGAGCAGAAGGTGCAGCCGAAGCCTTCTTTTTTTATATGAGGACAGGAAAATCCGGCGTCGAGCGGTATCTTCACAGCCTTGACGCCGAATTTTTTCCGGAGATAATAATCGTACGTATAGTACCTTTTGTTTGAGTCGCTGTAGGGGAAGGGGTTGACGTCGCGCTGGGTCGCCGCCATGCTCAGGCTCCTTCGGCCAGCAGCTTTTCGGCGGCCGCCAGCCTCGCGCAGACCGTCAGCACGTGCATGGCGGTGCGCAGCTCCCCGTTCGAGGGGTATGTGGGGGCGATGCGGATATTGGAGTCGGCCGGGTCGATGCCGTAGGGGTAGGTGGCGCCGGCCGGAGTCAGCTTCACACCGGCGGCTCCGCATAGCTCGTATGTGCGCTTCGCGGTTCCGGGGAGGAGGTAGAGACTGACGAAATATCCGCCGTGAGGATGGGTCCAGTGTGCGATGCCGGTATCGGAAAGGTCGGCGTCGAGGGCCGAGAGCACGATGTCGAACTTGGGCCGGATGAGGCCGGCTAGGTTCTTCATGTGCATGCGGATGCCGTCGGCGCTGCCGAAATATCTGACGTGTCTTATCTGGTTTATCTTGTCGAAGCCGATCGTCTGCACTCCGAGTATCGGCTTTATCTGAGCGAGATTGCGCTCTGATGCGGCGAAGATCGCTACCCCCGAGCCGGGGAAGGAGATCTTCGACGTGGAGGCGAAATAGAACACGCTGTCCTCTGTGCCGTATTTGCGGCACTCGGCGAAGATGTCGTCGAGCACGACGTCCTTGCCGTACAGGCAGTGCACGGCGTAGGCGTTGTCCCAGAAGATGCGGAAGTCGGGAGCGGCGGGACGGAGGGCGGCGAAGTCGCGCACGACGCTGTCTGAGTAGGTGACTCCGTCGGGATTCGAGTACTTGGGGCAGCACCAGATGCCCTTGACCGAACTGTCGGACTCGGCGATCCGCTTGACCTCGGCCATGTCGGGGCCGTCCTCGCGCATCTTTATGTTGATCATTTTGATCCCGAGGGACCTGCAGATGGCGAAGTGCCGGTCGTAGCCGGGGGCGGGGCAGAGGAAGGAGATCTCGCCCTGCTTGATCCACGGCACGCATTTGCCGTCGCGTCCGGGGGTGCCGTACAGCATGCAGCGCACGACGGTGTCGTACATGAGATTGAGCGACGAGTTTCCGGCCACGATGATCATCTGCTGCGGGATGCCGAGCAGTTCGGAAAACATCTGCTTTGCCTCGGGTACGCCGTCGAGCAGCCCGTAGTTCCGGTAGTCGAATCCCGACTCGGATCTGACGTCCTCCGCGGTGGAGATGCAGTCGAGCATTCCGGTGAGCATATTCAGCTGTGTGCTTCCCGGCTTTCCGCGGGAGAGATCGAGGTCGAGGTCCCCGGCCTTGATCCCCGCGTATTCGCGTTCGAGAGATTCTTTTAATGCTGCCAGCTCCGGGCGGCTCATTTCGGCGTAAAACATTTTTTCCGGTTATGTCCTTTATATCAGAAATCCGCGTTCCCGGTAGTTCTCGGGAAGGCCTCGACGTCCCGGATGTTGGCCATTCCGGTGACGTACATTATCATTCTCTCGAAGCCGAGGCCGAAGCCCGCGTGCTTCGTGCCGCCGTAGCGGCGCAGGTCGCAGTACCAGCTGTAGTCGGCGGGATCGAGTCCGAAGCGGCCGATCGCCTCCTCGAGCCTGTCGAGCCGCTCTTCGCGCTGCGAGCCGCCTATGAGCTCTCCGATCCCGGGAACAAGCATGTCGGCGGCCGCGACGGTCTTTCCGTCGTCGTTCTGACGCATGTAGAAGGCCTTGATCTCGCGCGGGTAGTCGGTCACGAAGACCGGACGGCGGAAGATCTCCTCGGTGAGGTATCTCTCATGCTCGGTCTGCAGGTCGATGCCCCACTTCGGGGCGTAGTCGAATCTGTGTCCGCTCTTTTCGAGGAGCGCTATCGCCTCGGTGTAGCTTACTCTGGCGAAATCCGATCCGGCGACGTGCCGCAGGCGTTCTGCGAGTCCGGGATCGACGAATCTGTTGAAGAAATCAATCTCCTGCGGGCAGTTCTCGAGGATCCGTCCTATGACGTATTTGACCATCGCCTCGGCGGTGTCCATATAGTCTCCGAGATCGGCGAAGGCCATCTCGGGCTCGACCATCCAGAATTCGGCGGCGTGGCGCTGCGTGTAGCTCCTCTCGGCCCTGAAGGTGGGCCCGAAGGTGTATACGTTCGCGAATGCCATCGCGAAGGTCTCGACGTTCAGCTGTCCCGAGACGGTGAGGCCCGTCTTTTTTCCGAAGAAGTCCTCGGACCAGTCGACGCTGCCGTCGGGGAGACGGGGAGGATCTGCGGGATCGAGCGTCGTGACCCTGAACATCTCTCCCGCGCCCTCGCAGTCGGAGCCGGTGATGAGAGGGGTGTGAACGTATACGAATCCGCGGTCGTGGAAGAAGGTGTGTATGGCATACGCCACCTCGGAGCGCACTCTGAAGACGGCGTTGAAGGTGTTCGTGCGCGGGCGCAGGTGCGCCACGGTGCGGAGATATTCGAGCGAATGGCGCTTCTTCTGAAGCGGGTAGTCGGGCGTCGACGCCCCCTCGAGCTCGACCTTCCCGGCCTTCATCTCAAAGGGCTGCGGGGCTCCGGGAGTCAGCGCGATGACGCCTGTGCATATGAACGACGCCCCCACGTTCTGCTTCACCGCGGTCTGGTATTCGGGCAGTTTCTCCGCCTCCAGCACGACCTGAATGCAGGCGAAGCATGAGCCGTCGTTGAGAGTCAGGAAACCTATGTTGTTGCTGGCTCTGATCGATCTGGCCCATCCGGCGACCGTGACGGTCTTTCCGCCGAAGAGCTCGGGCTTATCGTAGATCTGTTTTACGGTGGTACGTTCCATTTTTTGTCGGTTCCTTTTCTGTTTTTAGTCGATATTGCATTTTTCTGACGCGGAAAAATGCAGATTCTGCCCGACACACGGGCCATATTATAGCATATTAGCGATAATTTTACAAGTGTTTTGCGGAAATAATTCAAAAATTATTCGGAAAGCGGCATTTTTTCGCCGTTCCAGAAGCTCCGGAGACCGGCCTGGAGCGAGAGGATGTCTGACGTGTATCTCATATCCGACATGTGCGGCGGCATGAGGGCGCGGTATTTCGGGTCGGCGTATCTGTCGTCGGCGAGTATCACGACGCCTCTGTCGTCGGGCCGGCGTATCACCCTGCCGGCGGCCTGGAGCACCCTGATGAGCCCCGGATACGTGTAGGCGTAGTCGTATCCGCACTCCGAGCGGCTGTCGTAGTATTCGCGGATCATGTTACGCTCGGCCGAGATGCCCGGCAGGCCGACTCCGATGATCACGGTTCCGATGAGCTTCCGCCCCGGCAGGTCGATGCCCTCGGAGAATGCCCCTCCGAGCACGCAGAAGCCGACCTTCAGCCGGTCGTCGTCGGTGAAGAAGGAGATAAAGCGCGAAACGCCCTCGCCCCTGCCGGCGCCCCGCCGCTGGACTGCCGTCGCCACCTTCGGGTATTTTTCGGTGAATGCGGCGTAGACCTTGTCGAGATAGCGGTACGACGGGAAGAACACTATGTAGTTGCCCTTCTTCGCCGAGCAGGCGGCCGCGATGACGGCCACCGCCTTCTTCACGCTGCCCGCCCCGTCCCTCGACTCCCATCTGGTGTCGAGCGCCGTATAAGCGGCGGCGAAAAGGTTCTCCTTCGGGAAGGGCGAAGGCAGCGACAGGCTCCGTCCTCCGCCGCCGGCCAGCAGGTCGGAAAAGTAGTCGGGAGGTGTGAGCGTCGCCGAGAAGAATACCGACGAATAGGATGCCGAAAGCGCCTCCCCGAGTCTCCCCGAGGGATCGAGACAGTACAGTCTGGCGCAGATGGCCCCCCTGTCTATCGAGATGTAGGTGCGGTATTTGCGGTCGAACGCGGACGAGGCGTCGAGCCATGACGTACACTTCCTCGCGAGCGCCGAGGCGGCAGCCGAGAGAGCCCTCTCGCCTCTGTGCGACGCCCTGAAGCGCCGCAGTTCCGGCAGCAGGGCGCGCACGGCGGCATCGACGGCCGCGGGCGGCTCAGAGCCGCAGAAATAGCCCGATACGTCGCCGTTCTCGTCCTTTACCGAATCGTCGCCGCAGAACGAGGCCAGCCCCTCAAGCGACATCCGCAGCGCGGCGAGCAGAGACGGCAGGGAGGCCGCCGGCTCGTCGGGATGCATGGCATTCCCCCGGTCGGAACTGCCGCGCAGAGAGTAAGTATGCCCGGCATCAGCCACGTCGGCCCGGCCGCGGAGCACGTGTCCGGAAGCGGTTCCCTCACTGTCAGACAGCAGGCTCTCGAGCGCCGCCGTGTCCTCCGGCCGCAGTTCGGCCGAAAATGTGTCGCGGGCCCGGTCGGGCAGGTTGTGCGCCTCGTCGGAGAGGAATATGTATTTCTCCTCCGACGTACGCTCCGACCCGAAATATCTCCGGAGCCTCACGGCGGGGCTGACGGCGTAGTTTATGTCGCAGATCACGAGGTCGCAGAAGCCCGACAGGTCGAGCGACAGCTCGTGCGGGCAGATCCCGTGCTCCGCCGCGGCTCCGGCGACGGCGCCCGGCGTGAATCCCTTCCACTTCGCCAGCAGCGAAGAAAGCGCCGCCGGCTCCCCAGACGCCATGTTCTTCATGAGCGGGCAGGTCTCGGGGTCGCAGACGAATGTATCTCTGTCAGTGCCCTTCGCAAAGGGGCAGATCTGCTCCTTCGATGCGAGCACCAGCGTGCGCAGGCCGGCTCCGGCGCGGTCGAGCGCCGCGGCGGCGGTGAAAGCCTCGCGCGTCGTGCTGTTCTTGGCTGTGAGGTAGAAGATCTTTCCCTCGCCAAGCGCGTAAAGCGCCCTCGCGGCGCCGTAGAGCACCGAGACCGTCTTACCTATGCCCGTCGGGGCCTCGGCGAAGAGCCGCTCGCCGTTCTTCACTGCGGTGTATACGTTCTCGATCAGCTCGCGCTGGCCTTCGCGCAGTGAGGGGAAGGG
>CADCPG010000156.1 GCA_902803255.1 uncultured Ruminococcus sp.
ACATGGATGCGCTCGTTCAACAAGTGATTTCTTAGAATGGGTGGTATTATTATGCGATATGAGATGACTCACGATCTGAACGATATACGCCCTTTTGCGCCCAACCATTATTGGTATATTGATGACGTGTTTATCGTTCATGAAACAACAGACGGAAAGCGCGCATGCCCGTCGTACCAAAAAGCGCCGCCCGCGAACGGGCGGCGGCGCTTTTTTTATCCGGCGGAATCCGCATCGGGAGCGGGAAATACGTGGAGCCTGCCGCCGATGTGCAGAAAGATCTCGGGAGACGCGAACATCTCCGAATACTTCTTTATCATTTCGTCGTCGAGCGAGCAGAAGTCTTCGTCGGTCAGACCGACGACAAGGAAGCTTCCCGCGATGATGTCGCAGACGCCTCCGGTCTCGTCCCGGAGAGCCCTGTTGAGCTCGAGGCCGTCAAGCTTTCCCTCCTCGTTCACCACGAGCGCGACGGGGTCCTCGAACGGATATACGCACTCGATATACCCGTCGACCTCGTGCTGGAGCGATTCGAGCCCGCGCTCGATCTCCCGGACTTCGGGAGCCTTCCCGGGTTCGACGCGCAGCACGCGAATCCTGCCGCCCCCGTCCTCCGGACCGGCAAGCGACGGATCGAATTCGACTTTTTTGAAGCCTATGCTGTCGCAGTAGTAATACTCGGCCGGCGCACCTTCCTCAGTGCTCTCTATCCCGACGATATCTGACACCGACATCGTCCTGCCTTCGTAGTCCTCGGGAAGGTCCCCGTTGAAGATCTCGTAGACGTCCTCGAGATCGTCGGCTGCGAGCGTTCCCTCCCAGATGAAATCGTATATCGAGCTGTCGACGTTTTTGCCGCGTCCGCGCCTCTCGAGCGAAGAGAGCCCGGAAAAGGCTGACCCGGCGGCGTCACGGCCGAGGTTGACCTGATAGATCCTTATCTTCATTTGGCAAATAGACTGTTTCCTTTCTGAATGCATTGCTGTACGGACAAAGCCGTGGGCTGCCATGCCTCCGCCGCGCGGAGTTCATTCCGGAATGATCCCGCCTGTCTGTTTACCAAATTATAACACTTTGTTCACATTTTGTCAACAGTTTATTCTTGATTTGTGCAAGAAAAACCAATTTTAATCCCGGTGGCCGATATACGGCCACCGGGATAGCTGTCACTGCTGTTCTTCTATCTTCTCCATGACGAAGGCTTCGAGGACATCGCCGACCTTGAGGTCGCCGAACTTCTCGAGTCCGATGCCGCACTCGAATCCCTGCGCGACTTCCCTCACGTCGTCCTTGAACCTGCGGAGCGACGATACCTTGTCCTCGAAGATCACCACGCTGTCGCGGATGACCCTGATGAGGGCGCTCCTCGTGAGCTTGCCGTCCTGGACGTACGATCCCGCGATGAAACCGACGTTCGGCACGTGGATGACCTGTCTGACCTCGGCATGTCCGATGATGCTCTCCCTGAACTTGGGGGCCAGCATTCCCTTCATGGCGGCCTCGACCTCCTCGATGCACTCGTAGATGATCCTGTATGTGCGGATCTCGACGTTCTGCCTCTCGGCCGATTCGGTCGCGCTTCTGTCGGGCCTGATGTTGAAGCCTATGATTATCGCGTTCGAGGCGGCGGCAAACATGACGTCGCTCTCGGTGATGCCGCCGGCCGCGGCGTGGATGACGTGCACCTTGACCTCGTCGTTCGAGAGTTTTTCGAGCGACTGCTTCACTGCCTCGGCTGAGCCTCCGACGTCCGCCTTGACGATGATGTTGAAGTCCTTCGCGCCCTCTTTGATCTGCGCGAAGAGTTCGCCGAGGCTGGCGCGGCTGTTGGCCTTGAAGGTGTCCTCCTTGGCCTTCGAGCGGCGCTGTTCGGCGAGTTCCCTCGCCATCCTCTCGTCTTCGACCGCGTTGAGCTCGTCGCCGGCAGTCGGGACGTCGTCGAGACCTACTATCTCCACCGGCATCGACGGAGGAGCTATCCTCACCGGCTTGCCGCTGTAGTCGGTCATTGCCCTGACTCTGCCGACGCAGGTGCCGGCGATCACGATGTCGCCCGGCCGGAGCGTGCCGTTCTGCACGAGGACAGTCGCGACGGGGCCGCGTCCGCGGTCGAGCCTCGACTCGATTATGATGCCCTTTGCCCGTCTGTCGGGATTTGCCCTGTAGTCCTTGACTTCGGCGATGAGCAGGATGCTCTCGAGGAGGTCGTCGATGCCCGTCTTCTTCAGCGCGGACACGGGGACGCACATGACGTCGCCGCCCCACTCCTCGGGCACCAGATCGTATTTCGTGAGTTCCTGCTTGATCCCCTCGGGATTGGCTCCCGGCTTGTCCATCTTGTTGATCGCGACGATGATCTCGACTCCCGCGGCCTTGGCGTGGTTTATGGCCTCGACCGTCTGCGGCATGATGCCGTCGTCGGCCGCCACGACGAGTATCGCGATATCGGTCGCCTTGGCGCCCCTGGCGCGCATGGCCGTGAAGGCCTCGTGTCCCGGGGTGTCGAGGAAGGTGATGTCCTTCCCGTTTATCCTGACGCGGTAGGCGCCTATGTGCTGCGTGATGCCTCCGGCCTCGCCCGACGTGACGTGGGTGTTGCGGATGGCGTCGAGCAGCGAGGTCTTGCCGTGGTCGACGTGTCCCATGACGACGACGACGGGAGCGCGCGGGAGAAGGTTCTCCTCGCTGTCCTCTTTTTCGTCCTCGAAGAGCCGGTCCTCGATGCTGACGACCACCTCTTTCGTGACCTCGGCGCCGAGCTCGTCGGCGATGAGGTATGCGGTGTCGAAATCTATCGTCTGGTTGACGGTCACCATCATGCCCATCATCATGAGGCGCTTGACGACCTCGCCTGCGGTGACTTTGATCCGCTGCGCAAACTCGCCGACGGTGATCTCGTCGGGGATGACGGCCTTGACCGGCTGCTTCTTGACCGGCTGCGGAGGAGTCTGCTGCTTCGAGCGCTGGTCTCTCTTTACGCCTCCGGCTCCCTGGCGTCCGGCGGGCTGTCCGCCTCCCTGGTACCTCCCGCCCTGCGAGCTCCTGCTCTTCTGGGCGGCCTGTCTTCTGGCTGAATCGGGGAGAGGAGTCGTCCTGCCGCCCGAGCGCTGGCCGCCCTGGCTGTCCTGGCCGGCCGATCTGCCCTTGCCCTGGTCGCCTCTCTTCTGGGCCGAGTCCTGTCCTTCGCCGGCGGAGGTCTTCTTTATCTTGCCCTTCTGAGCTCCGCCGCGCGTATCGCGGCTGCCGATCTGGTCGCTGACGAAGCTGTCGAGCTTCTCGTCGTACTTGGAGAGATCGACGTTCGATGTGCCGCGCGTGTCGACCACTCTCGTGTTCGACGCCGGAGTCTCGACTCTGACCTGTTCGTCGGTGCCGCCCGTCTTCTCCCTGATCACTATGCCGCTACGTCCGCCGCGGTTCTTTTCCTTCTCTTTTTCCTTTTCCTTTTCCCTGCGGTCGTTCTTCTTCGACCCGTCGCGGGACATCGCGCTTGCCGCGCTGGTGCGGGACTCGAAGCGCTCTGTGGCCGAGCGGCTGACGCCCTGCTTCTCGCGCTGCCGGTCGCGGTCCGGCCTGTCCGCGGCAGAGCCGTTCCCTCCTGCCGTTCCGGAGGCCTGTCCGGCTCCGGCGGCTGCGTCCGGGGCGGCGGGCTTTTTGCCTTCGTCCTTTCCTTCCGCTTCGCCCGCGGCGGTCCCGTCCTTTTCCTTCCTGTCCGCGGCATCTCCGCTTCCGGATACGGTCTTCTCTGCCGCGGACGGCGCCGCCTCTTTTCCGGTGTCGGCAGCCGGCCCGGTCTTTCCGCCTTTGTCCTCTTCGGCAGCGCTGCTGTGCGGAGTCTCGGGCTTTGCCGCCTTGGCTGACGGGATATAGGTTATGCCGTCGATATAGTCGTCGATGTTCACGACCTGATACGCCCGCGTGAGCTTCTCCCACATGATGTCGAGCGCATCGGTATCCATGACCGACCCCGTTTTCACGTTGATGCCGGTCCCTGCGAACAGATCGGTTATATCTTTGGTCTTCAGACCGAGATCTTTGGCCAACAGTGTAGGTTTGAACTGTGAATTGACTGCCATGCTTTAATTACCGAGCCTTTCAAATTGTCTCTCAAAAATGATTCCTTAATATGCGGATAAAACGTCTGTGCTTTTTCCCTGCACCCCGCGGGTGCGTATATCAGAGCTCGTGAAGCGGCTTTTCCGCGGCGGAAAACGCCGCAGACACGGCGCGTGCGAGGTTTTCGTCGGTGACCGCCACCGCGGCTGAGCCTTCCCTTTTCCCGACGGCCGTACCGAGCATCACCCTGTCGGCATCCGACACGATCAGCGTCACTCCGTAGAACGCGCACCTGTCGCGCAGGCGCTTCGCCGTGTTTTCGGAATTGCCCGAGGCGGACACGACGAGCTTCGCCTTTCCTTCCTTCAGCGCGTCGCAGACGGCCGGCGTGCCGCAGACGGTCTTCCCCGCCCTGGCGGCAAGCCCCAGCGTCGACAGCGCCCTGCCGTTCTTCTCAGCCAAGGCGCTCACCCACGGCCGCGGCCAGCATCGCGGCTTCGTCCTCCCCCGGCGCCGAGCCGTCGCTCTTCGCGATCCTGCGGTACTTCAGCGCCTTCTTCAGGCAGGCCGGGTCGGCGCATATGTATGTGCCGCGGCTCTGGGCTTTCATGCCCCTGTCGACGGCAAGTCTGCCGTCGGGGCCGGTTACTATCCTGATGAGCGCGGTCTTGGGGAAGCGGCCTCCGCATCCGGCGCACCTGCGTTCGGGGACGCGCCGCTCCTTTTTCACGCCCGGTGATCCCTCTGACTCTGCCATGCCGTCACTCTGTCTTGATGTCGATCTTGCAGCCCGTGAGCTTCGCGGCGAGCCGCGCGTTCTGTCCCGAGAGCCCGATGGCCAGCGAGAGCTGGTCGGGCGAGACGATCACGCGCGAGATCTTCTCGTCGAGCATCTCGACGTCGATGACCTCGGCGGGTGCGAGCGCGGACTTTATGTATTCGGCCTTGTCGTCGCTGTATCTTACGATGTCGACCTTCTCGCCGGCGAGGTTGTCGAGGATGTTGCCGATGCGCATCCCGTGAGGACCGACGCATGTGCCGACCGGGTCGATCGACTCATCCTCGGTATAGACCGAGACCTTGCTCCTGGAGCCGGCCTCTCTCGCCACGTTCCTCACGACGACGGTGCCGTCGGCGACCTCGGGGACCTCGAGTCTGAAGAGGCCTCTTATGAATCCGGGGGCGGTGCGCGATATCTTTATGTCCGCCATACCGCCGCGGCGGGTGATCTCGCTGAAGTAGATCTTGACCTTCATGCCGACATCGAGATATTCGCCGGGGATCTGATCGGCTTCGGCGAGCTTCAGCCTGCCGTTGTCGGTGTCGACCTCGACGTCTCCGGTGTCGTCCCAGACTCTGGTGACGGTGGCGGTGATGATCTCCTCGCGCTTGTTCTCGAACTCTCTTCTGGAGTTCTCCTTCTGAGCCTCTCTGATCGCCTGGATGATGACGGACTTCGCCGCACCGGCCGAGAGCCTGCGCAGGTTCTTGGTCTTGATCTCGATCTCGAGGACCTTTCCCGCGGTCATGCGCTTGTTGTATTCCTTGGCGTCGGCGACCGATATCTGAGTAACGGGGTCGGTGACGGTCTCGACGACGTCCTTTCTGAGATAGCACTTTATATCTTTTTTTGCCTCGTCGACGGCCACCCTGATCACGGCCTCGCTCGGCTGTCCCTCGTTGTCTCTGCCGTTGTATTCCTTCTGGCAGGCCTTTATCAGGGCCTCCTTGGTCTTTTCGAGCATGTATTCCTGGGGAATGCCGTACTCCTTTTCGAGATCAGCCAGAGAGGAGAAAAATTCTGAGTTCATTTTTTGTCAGGTCCTTCCTTTGAATGTCCTTTTCATATATA
>CADCPG010000157.1 GCA_902803255.1 uncultured Ruminococcus sp.
AAAATGTACAGATACGAAACTCATCTTCACACGGCTCCCGTGAGCAAATGCGCCACGGCCGGGGTACGGGAGCAGCTGCTCTTTTATCGGGATCTGGGGTACGACGGGGTGTTTATCACGAACCACTTCCTCGACGGGAATATAAACATAGACAAGACGCTCCCGTACGAAGAACAGCTGACGTTCTATCTTTCGGATTATTACGACGCCAGAGCCGAAGCCGGAAAGATCGGGATAAAGGTCTTCTTCGGCGTTGAACTGTCAAACCGAGGGACCGATTTTCTGGTATACAATCTGACTCCCGAATGGTATTACGCCCATCCGGAGATAATGACTCTCGGCAAAAAGGAGGAGCTGGCGCTGATGCGCGCTGATGGTGCCTTCATCGTCCACGCGCACCCCTTCCGGGAGGCGGGTTATATCGATCATATAAGGCTTTACCCGAGAAGCGTCGACGCCGTCGAAGTGAACAACGCGGCGCGCGACGATTTTACGAATGCCCTAGCCGATCAGTACGCCGACAACTTCGGCTTCTTCAAGACCGGCGGTTCCGACAACCACGCCGGGTTCGCGAGGCATCTCGCCGGTATGGAGAGCGACGTACCGATCGAGATCGAAAAGGATTACGAAAAACTCGTCCGCGAAGGCAGGGCGCACGTTTTCACGCTCGATCCCGATGAGGCCCGCTTTGAACGCGCGGCGTTCGCCGACGGATGCGTCACGGTCCGGCTCAAGACTAACCCGACGACCGGTTACGGCTGGGAGTGGGAGTCTTCCGGTGAACGCGCTCCCGGGCTGATCTCGGAGGAGCACACGGCCGAAGGCGCGCTCTGCGGGGCGCCGGGGTTCGTAAAATACGTGTTCCGCCCGGAAAAGCCGGGAAAATACGAAATGATCTTCAGATACCGCAGGCCCTGGGAGAGCGCCGTACCGCTGCGCACCTTTACCGTCCGTTTCGAACTGAAAGAAGACGGTAAGATAACCCGGAAATTTCACGATTTTTCCTGACGATCCTAACCGGCCGCGCGGGACACCTGCTCTGTAGCAGGTGTCCCGCGTCAGCGTTTTTGTTTCATTTTGGTCTTGACTATTTGGGAAAATAGTTGTATCATTATTATAGATTAATATGTGGTAATACAGACTCAGGTGAGGTATCCCATGTTTTATTTTCTTCTTGCGCCTTCGCTGATCTATCACTGGCTGCTGGTCGTCGCGGCGGTGGTGCCGGCGATATTTCTAATGATACGCGTGTACAGGTCCGACCGGCTCGAAAAGGAGAGCCCGGCGACGCTGTGGCGGATGGCTCTCGGCGGGATCATCGCCGCGCTCATCGCGCTCGTCTCCGAGCGGCTGCTAGGTCTTCTGCTCGACCTGTTCCTCGACGAAGCGGATCCGGTCTACAATATTATTCTGTACTTTTTCATCGTGGCCGGCTCCGAGGAGGGCGCCAAGTTCTTCATGCTGCGCCGGCGCAGCTGGAATCTCACCGAGTTCAACTGCCAGTACGACGGCGTGGTGTACGCAGTGTTCGTTTCGCTCGGATTCGCGCTGTGGGAGAACATCAGCTACGTGCTGCACTACGGATTCACGACGGCCCTCGTGCGGGCGCTGACCGCCATACCCGGGCACGCCTGCTTCGGCGTGTTCATGGGCATATTCTACGGTCTGGCGCGCGGCTACGCGATGCTCGGAGAGAACGGGAAGGCAAAGGTGATGCAGGTGCTGGCCGTGGCTCTCCCTGCGCTGCTGCACGGCGTGTACGACTACGTCGCAACAGTCGATTCGACGCCCGGACAGATCGTGTTCATCGTGTTCGTGGCTGTGCTGTTCACCGTGTCGTTCCTGCTCGTCGGTCACCTGTCGAAGAAGGACAGGTATTTCAAGCACGACAAAAACACATTCTATTTCGACGGAAAGACGTTCCGCTGACACGCGGGAGTCATGCCGCCGCGACCGTTTCACAGTATGGAGGAAGGGTAAGATCATGAAAAAGATCCTTGTAGTGGTGGATATGCAGAAGGATTTTGTCGACGGCTCGCTCGGCACGAAAGAGGCCTGTGCGATCGTACCTAAGGTGGCGGAGAAGATCCGCGGCTTCGACGGCGACATCTTTGTAACGCTCGACACCCACTTTGAGAATTATATGAAGACGGCCGAGGGAAGGAAGCTCCCGGTGCCGCACTGCATCCGCGGTACGGCCGGCTGGGCGCTCGACGCCGAAGTCGCGAAGGCGCTCGAGGGTAAGAGATACACCGCCGTGGAGAAGGTGACCTTCGGGTCGGTCGATCTGCCGCGACTTATCGGCGAGGCGGCCGGCGACGCCGATTTTTCGGTGGAGCTGACAGGCCTCTGCACCGACATCTGCGTCGTGTCCAACGCTCTGCTCATCAAGGCGAACTTCCCCGAGATACCCGTATCTGTAGACTCGTCCTGCTGCGCGGGAGTGACTCCGGAGAAGCATGAGGCGGCGCTCGAGACGATGAGAAGCTGCCAGATCGACGTTATCTGAGCCGGAAAGGGCCGGGGGAGCGAGCGATGTATACTTTCGACGCCGAAAAGACGAAGGACGGCTGCGTCCGCTGGATAAGAAGGTTCTTTGAGAAGAACGGAAAGGGCTGCAACGCCGTCGTGGGGATCTCGGGCGGCAAGGACAGCTCGGTCGTCGCGGCTCTGTGCGCCGAGGCGCTGGGACGCGACCGGGTGATAGGAGTGCTGATGCCGATGGGCGAGCAGCACGACATCGACATGGCCGAGCTGCTCGTGCGGCACCTCGGGATACGCAGCTATACCGTGAATATAAAAGAGGCCGTCGAGGCGGTAAAGGGGAGCATTCCCTTCGAGCTGTCGAAGCAGAGCCGGGAGAACCTGCCGCCGAGGATCCGGATGTCGGTGCTCTACGCCGTGTCGCAGAGCAACAACGGGCGGGTCGCGAACACCTGCAACCTGTCGGAGGACTGGGTGGGGTACTCGACGAGATACGGAGACGCCGCCGGCGACTTCAGCCCCTGCTCGCACCTGACTGTGCAGGAGGTAAAGGCGGTGGGAAGAGTGCTGGGGCTCCCGACGGTGCTCGTCGACAAGCCGCCCGAGGACGGCCTGTGCGGACGGACCGACGAGGACAACCTGGGATTCACCTACGCGGAGCTCGACCGGTATATTCGCGAGGGAGTCATCGACGACCCCGAAAAGAAGAAGAACATCGACAGAAGACATGAAATGAATCTGTTCAAGCTGAAGATGATGCCGTCCTACCGGCCCCGAACGTCGACAGGAGCGGGGAAATGAGCGCGCCGTACGAGCTCGGTATCACGGTCGGAAGGTTCCAGACCTTCCACAACGGACACCGCGACATCATACGGCAGGCGCTCCGGATATGCTCGCGCGTGGGGATCTTCATCGGTTCGGCGGATGAGTCTCTCACATTTATGAATCCCTTCTCATACGAGATCCGCAGGGGCTTTTTCGAGAAGGTCTTCGGCGGAGCGGTCGAGGTCTTTCCCCTGAGCGACATAGGGGTCGGCAACACCGCCGCGTGGGGCGAATATGTGCTCGGCAGCGCTGAGGCGCGCTTCGGAAGACTGCCCGACCTCGTGTTCTCGGGCAAGGAGGAGAGGCGTCTGTCCTGGTTCACGGGGGAGAAGGGCCGCGGCATCGCCGAGCTCTGCATCCCCAAGACCGTCGGGATCTCGGCGACGGCGATGAGAGAGTTCCTGGCGTCGGGCGACCGCGCCTCGTGGGAAAGATACACCGATCCCGCCCTTCACAGCGACTTCGAAATGCTGAGGGAAACGGTGCTCCTCTCGTACGGAAACAGAAAAACGTCAAGCATATAAGTACACAGTATACATGACAGAGGTGCGATAAACGATGTCAATGAAACTCGACCCTATCGTGGTGTCGCTGCTCGACACCGACCTTTACAAATTCAACATGGATCAGGTGATCTTCCACAAGCACACCGATCTCTGCGGCGAATACCGCTTCAGGTGCCGGAACGCGGGAGTCGTGTTCACCCGCGAGATGGCAGACGAGATCTCGGCTCAGGTCGATCATCTGTGCTCGCTCACCTTCACGAAGGACGAGCTCGACTACCTCCGCTCGATCAGGTTCATCAAGGACGACTACGTCGAGTTCCTGCGGCTGTGGCACCCGATCCGCGACTACGTGACCGTCGGTCTCTCGGACGGCGGCGAGCTCTCGGTGAGAGTCGACGGCCCGCTGTTCTCGGCGATGCAGTTCGAGATCTACCTGCTCGAGATCATAAACGAGGTCTACTTCAGGATGACATACGACTACGACGGGCTCGTGAAGTCGGCCGAGGAGCGCCTCGACGCCAAGATCCGCGCCATGAACGACGGCAGGTACACCTTCAGGTTCGCCGAGTTCGGCTGCCGCAGAAGGCTGTCGCGCGAGTGGCAGGACAGGGTCGTGAGGCGGCTCGTCACCGAGACGTCGAACTGCGTCGGGACGTCGAACGTCTATTTCGCAAAGAAATACGGAGTGACGCCGATCGGCACCTACGCGCACGAATTCGTGCAGATGTACCAGGGCATCGACTCGATACCGCTCGCCTACACCAATCACTACGCGATGCAGGACTGGTACGACGAATACAAGGGCGACAACGGGACCGCGCTGAGCGATACCGTCACGACCGACCTCTTCCTGCTCGACTTCGACCGCTCGATGGTCAACAACTACACCGGCGTGCGCCACGACAGCGGAGACCCGTACGTCTGGGGCGAGAAGATCATCGCGCACTACAAAAAATACGGCGCCGATCCGAAGACCAAGCTGCTGCTCTTCAGCGACAGCCTTGATTTCGACCGCGCGCAGAAGCTGTACGAATACTTTAAGGACAGGGCAAAGGTCTCTTTCGGGATCGGCACGTTCGTCACGAACGACACCGCCGAGGAGGCGCTCAACATAGTGATAAAGCTGCAGTACGTCAACGGACGGCCGGTGGCGAAGCTGTCCGACTCGCCAGGCAAGGAGATGTGCAGCGAGCCTGAATACCTCGAATACCTGAAACGCTCGGTGGAATTCCGGCTGAACAGGGAAAAGGAGACGGGCGGAAGACCGAAACAGGGGGCGAAGAACTGAGCTGATGAAGACCGGAGCAGGAAAAATCCTGAGAGCGGCGGCCGCGGTTCTGTGCGCGCTCGTCATGCTGCCTCTGTGCGCGTCGTTTCTCCCGGGATGCACGGGAGACGGCGGAGCGGACGAGACGTCCGCGGAGCAGAATACCGGAACGGAAGGGGGAGAAGCAGTGAAAAACGATACCGTGATATCGGCCGACAAAGGACTTCTCGGGAAGTTCCAGGTGGTGTTCCCCGAGAAGGGAGGCGGCGTCGCTGCCGCCTGCGCGAGGAAGATCATAGCCGCGGTAAACGAAAAATACGGCGTCAGGATGGGACTCTCCGACGATTTCTTCGCCGAGAGGGCGAAATCGCTGACAGTAAAGCCGAACGAGATCCTCGTCGGCGACACCAACCGCGAAGAGACAGCGGAGTTCCTCGGCTCGCTCGAATGGGGCGACCGCGGATTCACCGTCATCGGGACGAAGATAGTTGTCGCGGGGACTGACGACGAGGGCACCGAAAAGGCGGTCGACGAGTTCATCGATGCGCTGAAGTCGGCGCCCGAAGGGCTGCTCTATTCGGGCGGCCAGGACATGATATTCAGGTCGGGCGGGACGTTCCCGCACCCCGACCTTGCGGTGAGCGGCAGGCCGCTGTCGGGTTTCAGGATCGTATACAGGAGCGGCGGCGACGAGAGGAACGTCATGGCAGCCAGGCGTCTGCGGGCCGTCATCGGAGAGGAGACGGGGAAGTGCCTGCCGCTGTGCAGGGCCGATCAGGCGGCGGAAAAGCCCGCCGAGCCGTCGTTCCTCATCGACTGCGCCGCTGACATGTCGTATCCGGCTCCGAGTGCCGAATACGACTACGCAGGCAGCGGATTCAGCGTTTTCGAGCGGGACGGAGCTCCGCAGGTCCTCATCAGCGGAGTTAACATCTACTCGGACATCATGGCGTTCGAAGGGACGCTGAAGGCCCTGGAGAACGCGGCGGTGCCGTCGGGATTCGTTCCCGTCGTGACCGGCGAGACCTTCCTGAGCGAGAAAAAGCCGGTCGAGGCGGTCCCGGTGAAGTCGCTGACCGTCATGGGCGCCGACATCTCCGAGTACAGCATCGTGTACAGCGCGGCCGAGAAGAACACGGCCGAGGCGGCCTCCGAGCTGGCGGAGTACATAAGGAAGGCGACGGGTAAGACGCTGCCTGTCATCACCGACGACAAAAGCGCCGCCCGCGAGATAGTCATAGGGAAGACATCGCGCGACACGGCCGGTGTGACCTCACGCCGCGACGCGCTGAAGAACGACGGCATCATGTTCTACGCCGAGGGCGGTCGCCTGTACATCGGCAGCCATTCGCCGCTCGGACAGTTCTACGCCGTCTACCGCTTCCTCGAGGAGAAGATAGGCTGCCGCTTCTACTCCGACAACTCGGAGCGCATCCTGCCCTCCGACGGGATCGTGATACCCGCCGATACCGACTATTCCTATTCGCCGCAGCTCTTCTACCGTTACACCGACTGGGGGCTGTCGGTCGACATGCGCCGCAAACTCGGGCTCAACGGCGAGGACGGCATTGAAAACAAGATCTACGGCTTTGCCCACACCCTTGCCGGCCTCGCGAACGTCTCTCCCTCGACGCAGCCGTGTCTCTCCGACGAGAACGTCTACGCGACCGTGCTGAAGAACGTGCGGCAGCGTATAGCCGACAATCCGGGCGTCCGCATCATTTCGGTGACGCAGAACGACAACCGGAACTACTGCACCTGCGAGAAGTGCAGCGCCCTCGCAGACAGGGAAGGGCAGTCGGGAGTGATGCTGACCTTTGTCAACCGCATCGCGGAGGA
>CADCPG010000158.1 GCA_902803255.1 uncultured Ruminococcus sp.
TCCGCGAAGAGATCGGAGCCACCTTCGTAAAGGTCCTTGAGGACTCGGGCGTCTACAAGACCGGCGCTGAAGGCAGGGTTGCCTTCAGCCGCTTCATCGATCATTTCATTTCGACAATAAAACAATAAGCGGCTGAACGGCTGCCTTCAAGCCGCTTTATCAATCATTTTATCTCGACAATCAAACAATAAGCGGTTGAACGGCTGCCTTCAAGCCGCTTATCATCACGGAAGGATTAACAATGGTTCGGTTCCTTCATATGGGCGACATGCACCTCGACTCCCCCTTCGCCGGAATGTCGGTACAGGAGAGCGAAAAAAAGCGCGCCGAACTCCGCGCGCTCTTTTCGTCGATCCTTTCCGACGCCGCCGAAGACGGCTGCGACGCCGCGCTGATCAGCGGAGACCTGTTCGATCAGGGCTTCACGAATCCCGACACCGTGGCACAGATCAAGGATGCGGTCGCGAAATTCGGCAGGCCTGTCGTCATCGCGCCGGGCAATCACGACCCCTACAACCCCGCGAGCGTCTGGACGGCCGGCGCCTGGCCCGAAAACACACGGATCTTTTCGTCGACGGCCTTTTCGTCGTTCGACCTTGAACTGAGGGGCACTCCGGTCACGGTGTGGGGCTGGGCGTTTACGTCGTCGAAGCTCGACGACTGCCCGATCCCGGCCGGTTTCCGCGCAGACGCGGGCGGCGGCCGCGTGAACGTCATCTGCGCCCACGGCGACACCTCGAGCCCGATCTCGAGATACTGCCCGATCCACGAGACGCTGATAGCCGGCTCCGGCTGCGAATACGCCGCTCTCGGGCATATCCACAAGGCGCCCGAGCCGAAACTTCTGGGCCGCACGCTCACGGCTTATTCCGGCTTTCCTCAGGGGAGGAGCTGGGACGAGCCCGGACAGGGCCGCGTCCTGTACGTCGACGCAGATGCCGGCCGCGCGTCGATACGGATTCATCCGACGGGAAACCACCGCTACGGCGAGATGACGGCGGACGTCACCGGCGCGGCATCCGACGAAGAGGTCTGCGGGATCGTCGCGTCGTCGGTGGCCGGAGATATATACCCGAGCACATCGCTCCGTGTCACGCTGACAGGGGCGGTTCCGCCGTCGTACCGGCCCGACACGGCAACCGTCGCGCGCTCGACCGATCTGCCGGACGGAATAACACTGAGCGTCACCGACGCCACCAGCCCCGTCTACGGAGCCGACTATCTGATGTCGGACCTGACCGTCCGCGGTGAGCTCTACCGCAGCCTGCTGGCGGGGCTCGGATCGGCCGATCCCGACATCCGCCGCGCCTCGGCCGACGCCCTGCGCATCGGTCTGCTCGCCCTCGACGGCAAGGCGTTCATGCAGTAAAGGGGCCGTCATGACTATAAAAAAGATCGAAATAAAAGAGTTCGGCGGCCTGCGCGACGTCTGCGTAGAGCCCGCGCCGGGGGTCAACCTGATCCTCGGAAGGAACGAGTCGGGCAAGAGCACGCTCATGGCCTTCATAAGCTTCATCTTCTACGGCCTGCCGCCGCGCCGCAGCGCGGCCGACCGCGAGGCATCGGACAGAGCGCTGAGCTGGACCGGCGGAAAGGCTGAAGGCAGCCTCGAATTCGAATACAACGGAAGCGAATACAGGATCGAGCGCTCGGCCTCCCTCACCGGCGGCAGGGACGCCGTGATCGACCGGACGACTGTCGTCGATCTGGCCACCGGAATACCGGTATACGAGGGAAAAAAGCCCTGCGACATCTTCCTCGGCGTCTCTCAGCCCGTATTTGAGAGCGTGACGTCGGTAAAACAGCTCGGCGTCGGCGACCTCGCGGGGCACGACCTCGACAGCGCGGTGGAAAACATGCTCTTCTCCGCCGACGAGACCGTCAGCACCGAAAAGGCGCTGAAGAAACTGAACGCGGCGAGGGTGCAGCTGCAGCCTCTGCGCGGAAACGGCGGACGGATAGAGGAACTCGAGCGAGGGCGCGACATCCTGCGCGACCGCCTCGTGAAGGCGGAGCAGAATTCGGCGATGATCATCTCGCTGCGCGCGACCGTCGAGAAATACCGTCGCGTCACGTCCGACCTGCGGCACCGCGTCGACACCGCGCGCAACATATGCTCGGCATATGAGTCGTACCAGGTGCTCAACCGCTTCGACCTGCTCCACGCGGGCGAGCGGAGAGTGAGCGCGCTCCGCGGCGAAGAGGCCGAGCTGATAAGGAAAAAAGGCACGGACGGACGTCTGCCCGACCGCGAATACGTATCAAAACTCGACGGCCTCTCGCGAAGGCTGTCCAAGAGCGACAGCGAACTCTCGCTCGCCGAAGCCGAACTGCGGCTCTTCCGTTCATCGGCGCCGGGCGACTCGGGCAAGGCCGTCAGAGCAGAGGCGATCGAAAAAGCCGGCGGAGCGAAGGCCGTCGCGGCTGCTTACGCCGGCGGTATGCGAAAAAAACGCGGAAGGATACTGGCGGGAACGCTCCTCGCGCTCTTCGGTATCGCTGCCGCGGTGCTGTCGATGCTCATATGCCTGACTCCGCTCATCCCGTTCGGATGGCTGAAGAGCCGGCCGGCGGTCTCGTATATTATTACCGCAGCCGGCCTGCTGCTGGCCGTCGCGGGTGTCTCTGTGATCCTCTCCTCCCCGAAACTCGGCAAAAAAGCCGCTATGATCCTGAGACAGGAGGGCTACGCTCCGACAGGCAGGGTCAAGGATGACTGCGAGGGGTTCATCGAATACGCCGAAAACTGCGCAAAGGAAAAAGCCTCGCTCGACGGCTGGCGCGAGACGCTCGACGGCATGCTCACCGCCCTCGACGCGAAAAAGAGCCTCAATGACGGCATACGGAACGAATGCGCGGCCGCTCTGGCCGAATTCGGGTTCGACGGCGGAGCCTCCGACGCCGGTCTCTGCGACAGACTGCTTTCGGCGGCCTCGGAGGCGTCGGAGATAGCGCTCCGGCACGAGGTCCTGCTGTCCGACATCGGAAAATACTCAGATTCGGTGAAGGCGACGGCCGATTCGCTCTCGCCGTTCAACGAGAACGAACTTCGCGCCAGGCTGAGCAGCGAGATGCTCGACGCGCTGAAGGCGGCTAATCCGTCGGTGCTCACATCCGAGAGGTCGAGGCTCGAGGCGCAGCTCGATTCGGCGTCATCGAAGCTCGGAGAGTCGGAGAAGAACCTCGGCATCGCCGAACACAGCTACGAGAACCCGGCAAAGCTGGCGATCGAGCTTGAAGCCGCGGATGCCGAACTCGACTCGGCGCGGCGTCTGTACGCGGCGATACTGCTCGCGCACAAGTCGATATCCGAGGCAGGCGACGCCCTGCGAAAGAACGTCACTCCCAGGATACGCAAACGCGCCGGCGAGATACTGTCAGAGCTGACCGGCGGAAAATACGGCGAGATAGGCGTCGGCACCGACTTTTCGGTGACCGTCGCGACGTCCGCCGGGACAAAGAGCATCGCACTGCTCAGCGGCGGGACACGGGACATAGCCTACTTCTCGCTCCGCCTCGCGCTGACCGAGGTGATCTTCCCCGGACCGTCGGTGCCGCCCCTCCTGCTCGACGAAGCGGCGTCGCAGCTCGACGACGTAAGGGCGGAAAACCTGCTGCGGGCGCTCGGCGTCTTCGCCGGCCGGGGCGTACAGTCTCTCTTCTTCAGCTGCCACACCCGCGAGGCCTCGATATCGGACGCCGCGGGCATCGGGTATAATCTTATAACGCTCGGACAGTGAACACAGTTCACCGGGACCGTCA
>CADCPG010000159.1 GCA_902803255.1 uncultured Ruminococcus sp.
GAGACGCGCGCCGACTCGAGGTACTCCTCCCTGAAGTGAAGTCCCTTGGCTATGAACAGAGTACCGGGTGTGACGTCCCTCGAATCGAACGACAGGGAAAACACCGGCGTCTCCGGCTCCTTCAGCTCCGAGCCCGCGAGTATGCCGCGCGACTCGAGCATATCTCTGTAGTCTTTCAGTGTGTAAGTTGTCATTGACGGTCCATCTCCGCTGACTTTGATGCGGCGCGGTCATCCGCGTCATAATAGATAATTATAACACTAAAGGATGCTCTTGGCAAGGAATTTATGAGCATCGGTGCAAAAAAGGCGCATCGGGCGCCGGCTCACGCGCCGATCCTCCCGAAAATGCCCCGTCGGGCAAAAAAATCCGCCATTTCGGTAAAAAACAGTTTACAAACACAATATATTGTGATATAATCTTGTCAACCGGAAAAACTACATCGGCTGACGCGATTAGTGACAATGGCCCGCAACTTTATATCTCCTATGCCTGCTCACGCGTCGCGCGCAAAAGCTACAGCCGTTCCAGTGGTTCTTCCCGAAACGGCGTTTTTGTTTGCAGACAGAGCATAACGCCTCACAATCACGGAGGGAAAGTCCAGATGAAACTTGTCTACAACGTTAGCGACAGACCCAAAGCGGGGCAGATCATTGTCTTCGCGCTCCAGCAGCTGCTGGCGATCCTCGCGGCCACGATAGCGGTGCCCGCGATAGTAGGAAACGGGATGTCGCAGTCGGCGGCACTCTTCGGAGCCGGCGTCGGAACCCTCGTTTACCTCGTGCTGACCAAATTCAGGAGTCCCGTGTTCCTCGGCTCCTCGTTCGCATTCCTCTCCTCGATGTTCGCCGCGTTCGCCGGAGGCGTCTCCGCCTCTCTCGGCTACCTCGGCATGATCATCGGAGCCGTCATGGCCGGTCTCGTATACGTGATCATCGCGATAGTGATCCGGTTCGCCGGTGCCGGCTGGGTCAACAAGCTCATGCCCGCCGTCATCATCGGGCCGACGGTCGCCATCATCGGACTGTCGCTCTCGGGCAACGCCGTCCTCAATTCTCTCGGCTATGCCAACGCCGGTGAGGCGCTCGTCGACGCCAACGGCAGCTACATCGTCAACCTCAGCACGGGCATCAACCTGATCGTCGCCCTCGTCACACTCACCGTCATCATCGTCTGCTCGGTCTACGGCAGGAAGATGGCGAAGATGATCCCCTTCATCATAGGCATCTGCGCCGGATACGCCGTCGCGCTCTGCTTCACCCTCATCGGTAAGTACGCGAACATCGATGCTCTCAAGATACTTGATTTCACCGCCTTCAAGGATATGAAGTGGATCCCCGGATTCACCTTCCTCACGGCTTTCGGCGGGAACTATGATTACGGTACCGTCGGAAGCATGGGCAAGTACATCGCCGCGATCGCGGTGGCCTACGTGCCCGTCGCCTTCGTCGTATTCGCCGAACACATCGCCGACCACAAGAACCTCTCCTCGATCATCGAGGCCGACCTGCTTGAGGAACCCGGACTTCACCGCACCCTCCTCGGCGACGGAATCGGATCGATGGCCGGAGCCTTCTTCGGCGGCTGCCCCAACACCACATACGGCGAGTCGGTCGGCTGCGTCGCGATCTCGGGCAACGCCTCGGTCATCACGACTGTCGCCACCGCGATACTCGCGATAGTCGCCTCCTTCATCGCGCCCTTCACGACCTTCCTCGCGACCATCCCGTACTGCGTCATGGGCGGCGTGTGCATCACCCTCTACGGCTTCATCGCGGTCTCCGGACTCAAGATGCTCCAGAAGGTCAACCTCGACAGCAACCGCAACCTCTTCCCCGCCTCGATCATCCTGATCTGCGGAGTCGGCGGACTCAAGCTGCTGTTCGGCAGCATCACGATCACCTCGATCGCCGTGGCTCTCATACTCGGCATTCTCGCGAACGTGATCCTCGCGAAGGGCGAAAAGACTCCCGAGGCGAAAGCCGTGGAGAAGGAGCCCGAAGCGGAAAAGAAGGAATAAGCTCATCCATTTCGCGAATCCTGTCACCATAAGCTGAACCGATCTTCCGCCGGCGCCCACACATTTGCGGGCGCCGGCGGAAATGCTCAAAAAAAGCCTGACGGCGGCGCACGCAGCCGTTCGGAGGAATACAAATACATCATGGAAAAAAAGAGAAAAGTCATAATAACCGGCGGCTCCCGCGGCATCGGCGCCGCGTGCGTCAGAAGATTCTGCGCCGCCGGAGACGACGTGGTATTCATTTACAGGGAAAATTCCGCGGCTGCCGGCAAAATCGCCGAAGAAACAGGCGCGCGTCACATAAAATACAATTTGTCGGTGTATAATAATTCGATTGCAGCCGCCGCCGAGGCGCTCTCGATGCTAGGCGGCTGCGACGTCCTGGTAAACGCCGCCGGGATCGCCCAGATCAAGCTCTACGGTCAGATCACGCAGCGCGAGTGGCGGACTATGATCGACACGAACCTCTCGTCCGTATTCGCGCTGACCCAGCGCGTATCCTCGGCCATGATCGCCGCGCACAGCGGCAGGATCGTGAACATAGGTTCGGTCTGGGGAGGCAGCGGTGCGTCGTGCGAGGTCCACTATTCGGCCTCCAAGTCGGCCTTACGCGGATTCACCTCAGCGCTGGCGAAGGAACTGGGTCCGTCGGGCATCACGGTGAACTGCGTAGAGCCCGGGGTCATCGACACCGACATGAACCGCGGACTCACAGATGAGGTGAAGGACTCGCTCCGCGAGGCCACGCCTCTGTGCAGGCTCGGAACTCCGGAGGAGGTCTCCTCGGCGGTGTTCTTCCTCGCGTCGGAGGAGGCGTCTTTCATAACGGGAGCGATCCTTCCCGTCGACGGCGGATTCAGAGGCTGACCCGCCGGCGTCCGACGCCCGCGGGCGGAAGCTTTAAGGCAAACAAAAAAATCATATACGGAAAGACATCAGATGCTGGAACTCAAGCAGATCACAAAGGATTACATCACCGGAGCCGAGACGGTCCGTGCCCTCCGGGGCATAGATCTCGCCTTCCGAGACTGCGAATTCGTCGCCGTTCTCGGTCCGTCGGGCTGCGGAAAGACGACGATGCTCAACATCATAGGCGGCCTCGACAGCTACACAGAGGGCGACCTCTCGATTAACGGCAGGTCGACGAAGGACTACTCCGGCCGCGACTGGGACACATACCGGAACCATTCTGTCGGATTCGTTTTCCAGACCTACAACCTCATACCCCACCAGACCGTACTCCGCAACGTCGAGCTGGCGCTGACGCTCTCGGGCGTGCCGCGCGCCGAGCGAAGAAGGCGGGC
Source organism: uncultured Ruminococcus sp. (assembly GCA_902803255.1). Taxonomy (GTDB): domain Bacteria; phylum Bacillota; class Clostridia; order Oscillospirales; family CAG-272; genus CAG-390. The sequence goes on from CADCPG010000159.1 coordinate 3,325, forward strand.
AAAAGAGGCGCTCGAGCGGGTCGGCCTCGGAGGCCAGCTGAACAAGCGGCCGAACGAGATGTCGGGCGGCCAGATGCAGCGTGTGGCCATCGCGAGGGCGATCGTCAACGACCCCGACATCGTGCTCGCCGACGAACCGACCGGCGCCCTCGACACCGAGACCGGCATCCAGGTCATGGAGATACTCAAGGAGATCTCGAAGGAACGCCTGGTCGTCATGGTAACACACAATCCCGAGCTCGCCGGAAGATACGCCACGCGCACCGTCAATATGATCGACGGACTCATCACCGGCGATTCCGACCCGTTCGTTCCTTCGGCCGCGTCTTCCGCCTCCCTTTCCGGCGCGACATCCGGTGAGAAAGCGGCGGCGGGAGAAAAAACAGAAGTAGACGGAAAGACACCGGACGGGACCGGGAAAAAGAAAAGAGACGGAACGAAGGAAAAGAAGCCTTCGATGTCCATCTTCACGTCGTTCGGACTCTCGCTCAACAATCTGTTCACCAAGAAGGGCCGCACCGCTCTCACCTCATTCGCCGGCAGCATAGGGATCATAGGCATCGCGCTGATCTATGCAGTGTCGAACGGAGCCACGAATTACATAAACAACGTCCAGGAGGAGACTCTGACCGCCTATCCGCTGACTCTTGAGTCGGAGACCGTCGAGCTCGCTTCTCTAATCGAGACTTTTCTCGGGAAAGCCGAATCTGACCGTGAGCACGGCCTCGACGCCATCTACCAGAAGGCCATGGTCTACAGCCTCGTCAACTCACTCAACTCGATCGAGACGAGCGTGAACGACCTGACCGCCTTCAAGTCGTACCTCGGAGAGCGCATGGCCGATCCCGATGACACGACAGGGCTCCGGGACGCGGTAAGCGGAGTACAGTACGTCTATCCGCTCGACCTGATGGTATACACCGAGAGCACCGACGGAAAGATCATCCACTCCGATATCAACGAGCTCATGCGCGACCTCATAATAAAGAACATGAACGACCGCATAAAGCAGTCGTCGAGCATCTTCGACACCGGCGGCGGCGACGGAGACGGCGGCTCCGGCAGCGGCTGGCAGGGCGCCTCGGGCTTCAGCTCGATGATGTCGTCCGCCTCTTCGTACTCCACCCTCTTCCAGGAGATGCTCCCCGGACGCGACGGCAGGCTGATCTCAGACGTCTTTTATTCGCAGTACGACCTCATATACGGCAGCTGGCCGAACGACTACAACGAAGTGGTGCTGGTCGTCGACGAAAAGAACGAAGTGGCCGACCTCAGCCTCTACGCGCTCGGCCTGCTTCCCGAAGAGGACGTGAAGAAGGTCTTCGACGCCGTCGCCGACAAGGTGCAGATCGAAGAATCCCGCCGCTCCTGGACATACGAGGAGATATGCTCGGGCGATTACCGCGTCGTCCTTCCCTTCAACTGCTACGTCTACAACGCCGAGACCGGCGGATACGACGACCTCCGAGACACCGAGGCCGGGATCCGCTATCTTTACTCGGGCGGACTCCGTCTGCGTGTCTGCGGCATCATCAGAGCCAAGGAAAGCGCCATCACGACGATCCTTAACGGCTCGATAGGATACACATCCAGGCTGACCGAGTACATACTCGAAGCCGCGAAGGACTCGGATATCGTCAGGGCGCAGGAGGCCGACCCCGAACACGACATCTTCAGCGGACGTATGTTCCGCGATGTTTCAGACTCGCTCACCGACGCCGAAAAGGCCGCCGCCTTCCGCAAGCGGATGTCGGAGCTTCCGGAGGACGACAAGGCGGCGGTGTACGTCAACATCATGAGCATCCCGACCGACGAGTTCCTCGACGGCGCCGTTGACGCCGCACTCTCCGCCATGAGCCGGGCCGATATGGAGGCCTCGCTCGAGGCCGCCCTAAAGACGCAGATGAGCGTCGACGCCGGCGCGCTTATGGAATACGTGAAGTCGATGTCGGACGAAGAGCTCCACGACCTGATAGCCGGCGCGATGAAGGAGCGCATAAAGGAACAGTACGCGCAGAACATAGCCGCCGGACTTGCCGCGATCCCCAAGGCGGACCTCGCAGCCTCGCTCGACGCCGCCATCGGCGGATATACCGACGAGATGTGCGCGAAATACTACGCCGAGGTCGCCGACACCTCGGGCAGCACCTACGGGCGCAACATGAGGAAACTCGGCTGCATCGATCCCGACGAACCGTCGGCGATCAACATCTTCTCCTCGACATTCGAGAACAAGGATACCGTCAAGAGCGCCATCGACGCCTACAACGACTCGGTAGACGACGCTCACGAGATCAAATACACCGACTTCGTCGGCCTTATGATGTCGTCGATCACGACTATCATCAACGCGATAACATACGTGCTCATCGGATTCGTCGCGATCTCGCTCTTCGTCTCGTCGATCATGATCGGCGTCATCACGCTGATCTCGGTGCAGGAGCGCACGAAGGAGATCGGAATACTCCGCGCGATCGGAGCCTCGAAGTCGAACGTCTCCTCGATGTTCAGCGCCGAGACCGTGATCATAGGATTCACCGCCGGTGTCATCGGCGTCGCGGTGACATACCTGCTGTGCATACCGATCAACATCATTCTCCACCGTCTCACCGACATAGAGAACCTGAGCGCGTCGCTTCCTGTGCCGACCGCCCTCATACTCATTGCGATAAGCATAGTGCTGACGCTGATATCCGGCATCATCCCGTCGGTCGGAGCCGCGAAGAAGGACCCCGTCGTCGCGCTGAGGACCGAATAAAGTCTCGCCCTCCACTCACCGGAACACGACAGCTTAAAACGCCCGGGCGCACCGCACGGTGCGCTCAGGCGTTCTTTATTCAGGCAAAAGCCTTATTTCGCTGCCGCAAGCGCCTCTTCGGCCGCGTTCATCGTGTTTCGCAGCAGCATGGTGACGGTCATGGGGCCTACGCCTCCCGGGACCGGGGTTATGTACGACGCCACCTTCGAGACCTCCTCGAAGTCAACGTCCCCGCAAAGCTTCCCTTCGGCGTTCCGGTTCATCCCGACGTCTATAACGACGGCTCCCGGCTTCACCATGTCCGCCGTTATGAGCCCCGCTCTGCCGGCGGCTGAAACGAGTATGTCCGCCCGGCGCGTGACAGCTCCGAGATCTTTCGTCCTGCTGTGTGCGACCGTCACGGTGGCGTCGGCGGCGAGCAGCATTGCCGCCATCGGGCGGCCGACTATATCGGAACGGCCGACTACGACGCATTCCTTCCCCGACGTGTCGATGCCGTAGTAGTCGAGCATCGCCATGATGCCCGAGGGAGTGCACGGCAGGATCCTGCCCGGCGCGAGCTTCAGCCTTCCGGCGTCAAGGCTGTGGAAGGCGTCTACGTCCTTGCAGCGCGGTACCGCCAGGACGGCGGCGCGTTCGTCGTATCCGCGCGGAAGCGGCAGCTGGACGAGCAGTCCGTCGACCGACGGATCGTCTCCCAGTGCCTTTATATTGCGCAGGACCTCGTCCATGCCGCAGTCGGCGGGCAGCCAGACGGTCTTCGAGTCGAAACCGACCTCGTCGCAGGCGCGCATCTTGTTGCGAACGTATATTTCCGAGGCTTTGTCGTCACCGACTCTTATGACGGCAAGGCCGGGGGTCCTGCCCGTCTTCGCCTTGAAGCTTTCGGCTTCTTTTTTTATCTGTTCCCTGACGAAGGCGGATACGGCTTTTCCGTCGATCAGCTTCGCCCGGGAGATGCACTCATTCGTCATGGCGTTCATCAGGTCCTGCCGGTGTCCCGGCATCAGACGTTTCCTTTTCCTCTTCGGAAGCCGCTTTCTCGCACTGCGAATCAGCGGAGCCACCGTCTGCGGATGTCACATCCTCCGCCGCGTCGGCGCTGGCAATGCCTTCGGAAGCGCCTGCCGCGTCTTCGGACTTTTCTTCAGTCTTTTCTTCGGGCTTTCCGTCTGTCGCGGTGTTTTTCCGGTTCACGGCGAGGAGCTTTCCGTAAACGCTGTCGTAATCGCCTTCGGCGAGCTTCGCCTTATGAGCCCTGACGAGCCCGAGTACAAGCAGCAGCGTGCCGGCCACGAAGCACAGAAGTCCCACCACCTGGGAGATCCTGAACACTCCGACATATAGCGAGTCGGTGCGTTCTCCCTCGATGAACATGCGGCCGAAACCGTACCACGCGGCGTACATGAGAAACACCTGACCGTTGAATTTCTTCTTCCGGTAAAGCAGATTGATGATCACGAATCCCGCGACGTTCCAGACCGATTCGTAAAGGAAGGTGGGCTGCGCCACATACGCGTTGGCCCAGTTCTCCTGTCTGACCGTCATGCGCAGGAAATAAAGCGGCGAGCCCTCGGCCGGCGTAACTCCGAACGCCTCGCCGTTGAAGAAGTTGCCCCAGCGGCCGATCGCCTGCGCCAGCATCACACCGGGCGACACCGCGTCGAAAAC
>CADCPG010000160.1 GCA_902803255.1 uncultured Ruminococcus sp.
CTCGCCTCCTACGTCTTTCCTATAATAAGATACCACGAAAGGTGGAAGGAACTGGGGGAAGAGGACTTCCGCTACATGTTCAGGCGCGACACGGTGTCTTACAACGGATATCTGATGATGACGGGCATAAAGGCAAAGACGTCGACCGTCGATCCGCCCGCGCTGGCCGACTATTCCTTCCCCGATATCTGCGTCGAATACCTCGACAAGATCAGGCTGCTCTGCAAGGACAACGGGATAGAATTCATCATCCTCAAGGCACCTACCGACACCTGGCACTACCCCTGGCACGATGAATGGGAGACCTGGATGCGCGACTACGCCGAGGCGAACGGAGTCAGGTACTGCAGCGCGATCAGATCAGCCTCCGAGATCGGCACCGACTGGGCCACCGATTCGTACGACGGCGGTGACCATATGAACTATATCGGCGCCGAAAAGGTGAGCCGCTGGTTCGGAGCGATCCTCCGCGACGAATTCGCTCTCCCCGACCGCAGGGCCGGCGGAGAGGGCGGGCTGTCGGCCGGTGCGCTCGCCGAGTGGGACGCTATGACCGCCAGATACGCGGCCGCTGTCGCGGAAGCCGTGAGCGCGGCCGAGAACGCCGGCTGAGCCGCGTGCCCCGATTACACCGATATTACAGCGAATAAAAAAGAAAAGAATCATACATACCGGAGTTTGAAATGTCATCATCAAAGATCAGAAACAGCATCTTCTGGAAAGCCGCCGTCCTGCTGGCGGCAGCGCTCGTATGCCTCGTGCCTCTCCTCTCGTCATGCGGCGGAGGCGGCGGCGAGATAGTCCTCACCGACGACGGCGGCGACGAAACGGACGACGCAAGCGGAGGAGTGTTCTCCTTCAAGATCGCGTCGGGGGCTTCGGTCGCCCCGAACGACAACCTGGCCACCTTCATCGCGGCCGCGGGGCAGCCCGTGTCATACGAGGAGAGCAACAGCTGCGCCTACATCGGGCTTGACAAGGTCTACGTCTACAGCGGATATACCATCTATACCTACCCCGTGAACGGCGTCGACTACCTGCTCCAGCTGAAGTTCACCGATGACTCGGTATCCACTCCCGAGGGCATCTCGATCGGGTGCACCGAGGAGGAGGTCGTATCCACATACGGCCGGGGATTTACCAGGATCGGGGACTCGATAGTGTACTACCGCGGAGCGACGAGCCTTCAGTTCACGCTCAAGAGCGGAGTGGTGAACGCGGTGTCCTACAGCGCCGTGGAGTGATACGCGAAGGCGGAAAGAGCCGCCCGGAGAGCCGTTTCAGGCTGCCGGGCGGCTTTTTTAGCAGGTGGGAGGCCTGAAAACCAAAAAAACAGGGTCAAAAAGGCCTCGTTCATAGAAAATTAACACTTTGTTAACAAATAGTGGTTATTTTCTACCCGAAAAAGTGGTATAGTATTATCACAGTTTAGCAGACGAGCCGCGAGAGTGCTAAAATATCGGGTCCGGAAGCAGTGCTGGGACCGGCAACAGCCGACCGGGACACGGTGTCGGGCAGCGGGAAAGGAGCAAAGTACTCATGTACGGAGACGAACTCAGCGAGAGAAAAAAGTCGATACTCAAGGCGATAGTCGAGTCGCATATCGAGTGCGGGGAACCGGTAGGGTCAAAATCGCTCCTGCTCATGCCGGGGATCAACTGCTCGTCGGCCACCGTGCGGAACGAGATGGCTGAGCTCGAGGAGATGGGATACCTCGAACAGCCCCACACAAGCTCCGGCAGGGTGCCGTCGCAGCTCGGGTACAGATTCTACGTTGACCAGCTGATCGAGCACTACAATATGACGAACAGCGAGATCACACAGATCAACCGCGTCCTCAAGAGCAAGACGGCCGAACTCGACCAGATCCTGCTCACGGCGTCGAAGCTCGCCTCGGCGATGACGAACTACACCGGACTCGCCGTGCAGCCCAAGCGGACGTCGGTCACTGTAACGAGATTTTCATATTCATATATAGATCCGCGCAATTTCGTGCTCATCATGATAACCTCTCTCGGCACCGTTTCGTCGAAGCACATAAGACTCGACGAGGGTCGCGACGAGGATTCGGTGAGCAGGCTCTGCGATGCCCTCAACGACTATGCGGCGGGGCTTTCCGCCGACGCGATCAACCTCGCGGTGATGATAAAGCTCGAGAGCGCGGTCGGTGACGACGCCCCGCTTATCGGTCCGATCATCAAGACCGTCTACTCGGTCCTCTCCGAGTACGACGGAGGAGAGCTTCAGCTCTCCGGGATCAGCCATCTCCTCGAATACCCCGAATACAGCGATACCGACGAACTGTCGGGCCTTCTGGGGACGCTGGAGCGCAAGGACGAGATCCTGCGCCTGGTGTCGGAGAACGAGAGCGGCGACGTATCGGTACTGATAGGTTCCGAGTCGCCGGTGAAGGTGATGAGCAACTCGTCGCTCGTTTTCAAGCCGGTCATGCGCGACGGACGGGTGCTGGGAGTCATAGGGGTCCTGGGTCCCCGCCGGATGGACTACGCGAAGGTCCTCGAGACCGTCGAGAAGCTCTGCGAGAGCATAGGCGAGGTCATCGGAACCGGGAGCGAAGATTCGCGCGCGCTGAATCCGGGCTCATCAGGGGCGGGATCCGGCGGGAACGCCGGCATCTACGGGGCTGCTGACAGCGGGAAGACCGCCGGGGCTCCGCCGGGAGGCGCCGGCGGGACGCCGGGCGGCGCCGAATGAAGCAAGTAAGTCAAAAGGGGAGAAACGGGTTCACCTGTGGATATCATGGAAGAAAAAGAGAAAGACATAAATAAGGAAACCGAAGAAAAGGGCCGCGACGCCGGCGAAAAAGAGCAAGGCGAAAAAGAGGCTGCCGGAGACGCCGGTACGCCTTCCGGCGAAGGTTCGCCCGCGCAGGCCGGAAAAGAACAGGCCGAACCCGGGAGCGAATGCGAAGCCGAAGGCGGCGGCGCCGAGGGAGCTTCCCGCCGCGAAAAAGAGAAGAAAAAGGTGAGAAAGCTCGAGGCGAAGATAGCCGAGCTCGAGAAAAAGCTGAAGGACGCCGAGGCGGCGTCTGCCGAAAAGGACGGCAAGTACCTGCTCCTCTACGCCGAATACGATAATTTCAGGCGCAGGTCACAGAAGGAGAAGGACGGCATCTACTCCGAAGCCTACGGAGACGCCCTCAAGCAGATACTGCCGATCATCGACAGCCTCGAGATGGCCGAGAAGCAGACCGGCGACGCCGACGCGATCAAGGCGGGCGTGTCGATGGTGCTGAAGATGGCCGGCGAGAATCTCGCGAAGATGGGCATCACTCAGTTCGGAGCCCCGGGCGAGAAATTCGATCCCGAGAAGCATACAGCGGTATTTCACGTCGATGACGACGAAAAGGGCGAGAACGAGATCGTCGAGGTCCTGCAGAAGGGCTACAGCAGGGACGGAAAGATCATAAGATACGCGGTGGTAAAGGTAGCTAACTGAAACGTGCCGGCGCAGGCCGGAACATATATCACAATCTGTAATAAAGAAACCGGAGGATAAAGAAAACAACGATGGGAAAGATCATAGGAATCGACCTCGGAACAACAAATTCATGCGTGGCGGTGTATGAGGGCGGAGAGCCCGTAGTCATCCCGAATCCCGAAGGCGCGAGAACGACGCCGTCGGTCGTGGCATTCAAAAAGGACGGCGAGAGACTCGTCGGCCAGGTCGCCAAACGCCAGGCGATAACCAATCCCGAAAATACCGTGAGCAGCATCAAGCGCTCGATGGGCAGCGACAAAAAGGTCAGAGCGGGCGGCAAGACATACACGCCCCAGGAGATCTCGGCGATGATACTTCAGAAACTGAAGTCGGACGCCGAGGCCTACCTCGGACAGCCCGTGACCCAGGCCGTCATCACAGTGCCCGCGTACTTCACCGACTCGCAGCGTCAGGCCACCAAGGACGCCGGCAAGATCGCCGGCCTCGAGGTCATGAGGATAATCAACGAGCCGACGGCCGCCGCGCTTGCGTACGGCATCGACAAGAACGCCAACCAGAAGGTAATGGTCTTCGACCTCGGCGGCGGAACGTTCGACGTCTCGCTCCTCGAGATCTCGGATGACGGCGTGTTCGAGGTCCTTGCGACCGCCGGCAACAACAAGCTCGGCGGCGACGACTTCGACCAGCGCATCATCGACTGGATGGCTGACCAGTTCCAGAAGGAGAACGGCATCGACGTCAGAAAGGACAAGATGGTCCTCCAGAGACTGAAGGAAGCAGCCGAGAAGGCCAAGATAGAGCTTTCCGGCATGACCTCGACCGAAATCAACCTGCCCTTCCTCACCGCGACGGCCAGCGGCCCCGTCCACTTCAACACCACCCTTACGAGAGCCAAATTCAACGAGCTGACCGCCGACCTCGTCGACGCCACGATGCGCCCGACGAAGCAGGTCCTCTCGGACGCCGGACTTTCGGCGAACCAGATCGACAAGGTGCTGCTCGTCGGCGGATCCACCAGGATCCCCGCGGTCCAGGAGGCCGTCAAGAAGTTCATGGGCAAGGAGCCCTTCAAGGGCATCAACCCCGATGAGTGCGTGGCCATCGGCGCCGCCATCCAGGCCGGCGTGCTCGGCGGAGACGTCAACCAGGTCCTCCTGCTCGACGTAACTCCTCTGTCGCTCGGTATCGAGACCCTCGGCGGAGTCTTCAACCGCATCATCGACCGCAACACAACCATACCGGTTAAGAAGAGCCAGGTATATTCGACCGCTTCCGACAACCAGACCTCCGTCGAGATCCACGTGCTCCAGGGAGAGCGCGAGATGGCTTCGGGCAACACCACGCTCGGACGCTTCAATCTCGACGGCATCCCGATGGCCCCGAGAGGCGTGCCGCAGATCGAAGTCACATTCGAGATCGACGCCAACGGCATCGTGACCGTCACCGCCAAGGACAAGGGCACCGGACGCGAGCAGCACATCACCATCACCAGCTCCACCAACATGAGCAAGGAGGACATCGACAAGGCTGTCCGCGAGGCCGAGAAGTACGCCGAACAGGACAAGAAGCAGAAAGAGGCTGTCGAGGTCAAGAACAACGCCGAGAACATGATCTTCCAGTCCGAGAAGACGCTCTCCGACATCGGAGACAAGCTCCCCGAGAGCGATCTCACCGAAGTCAAAGAGGCGATCGAAAAGCTGAAGAGCACCGTCTCGGGCGGCGATACCGATCAGATCAAGGCCGACACCGATGAGCTCCAGAAGGCCTTTGCAAAGCTCTCTGAGAAGCTCTACGCAAACCAGGGCGGAAACGCCGGCGGCCCAGGTAACGGCGACACAGGCTCCGGAAACGGCGCCGGCGGCACCGACGCTGGCGGCGGATACTACAACGCAAGCTACGAGGACAACAGCGGCAACTGATCGCCGCCGGATCTTAATTCGGGCTGCCGCGGAAGCGGCAGCCTGAGTGAGTTTATAAAAGGAGCCATGAGACAAAGTGGCAGACAGCAGCGGTAAAAGAGATTACTACGAGGTGCTCGGTGTGGAGCGCGGCGCCGGTGACGACGCCATAAAGAAGGCCTACCGGACCCTCGCAAAGAAATATCATCCCGACCTCAACCCGAACGACCCCGCGGCCGAGGCCAAATTCAAGGAAGTCAACGACGCGTATTCGGTGCTCTCCGATCCGGACAAGCGCGCGGCCTACGACAGGTACGGTCACGCGGCCTTTGACGGCAGTATGGGCGGAGGCGGCGCCGGAGGCGCGGGAGGCGGTTTCGGCGGATTCGGAGGCTTCGGCGATTTCGGCGACCTCGGAGACATCTTCGGAAGCTTTTTCGGAGGCGGTTTCGGAGGCGCGTCGGCGCGGCGCAACGCACCGCAGCGCGGAGACGACATCGGAGCGTCGGTCCGGATCTCGTTCGAAGAGGCGGCGTCCGGAGTCAAAAAGGATATCAGCTTCAACCGCGTCTCGGTCTGCCCCGACTGCCGCGGGACCGGCTCCGCCGACGGCAGGGTGGAAAAGTGCCAGGCGTGCGGAGGAACGGGTCAGAAGAAGATCATACAGCGCCTCGGCGGGATGCAGTTCCAGTCGACGGCCACCTGCGACAGCTGCCGCGGCACGGGCAGGACGATAAAGGATCCCTGCCAGACCTGCCGCGGAAGCGGACTCGTCAGGCAGAGCAAGAAGCTCACCGTGGATATCCCCGCGGGCATCGACGACGGCAACCGCCTCGTGCTGCGCGGCGAGGGCAACGGCGGAGTGAACGGCGGCGAGGCGGGCGACCTCATCCTTGAGGTGAGCGTC
>CADCPG010000161.1 GCA_902803255.1 uncultured Ruminococcus sp.
CTACGGCGACGGCTTCATGATCCGCGCCTGCGCCGCGGGCTGCGGGGTGACCATGCTCACCTCCCTCGATACCGTGAGGATGATCCTCGACGTCCTCGAGGAGATCACTCTCGGCATATCGACCATCGATTCCGAATAAAGGAGGATCAAAATGCGCTTTACGAAAATGCAGGGACTCGGGAACGACTACCTTTACGTCTTCGGCGACGTCCCGGAAAACGCCCCGGAGATCTCGCGGCGGCTGTCCGACCGCCGGTTCGGCGCCGGCTCCGACGGGATGATATATATCTCCGGCAGCAGTACCGCGGATTTTTCGATGAGGATATTCAACGCCGACGGCAGCGAGGCGGAGATGTGCGGGAACGGCATCAGATGCGTCGGGAAATACGTATACGACAAGGGCTACACCGACAGGAAAACGCTGACCGTCGAGACCCTCTCGGGGATAAAGAAACTCTCGCTTGACGTCCGCCGCGGCAAAGTCAGGAGCGTTTCGGTCGAAATGGGACGGGCAGAGACCGCAGACGACGTTACCGTCGCAGTCAGGGGAAAGCGGCTGGTCTGCACTCCGGTGTCGGTCGGCAACCCGCACGCGGTGTTCTTCACCGAAAATGCCGAGACCGTCCCGCTTGAAGAGATCGGGCCGGTCATCGAATACGCCCCGGTCTTCGGGCGGAGGGTGAACGTCGAGTTCGCCTCCGTCATGCCGGGAAACACGGTCAGGATGCGGGTCTGGGAGCGCGGCAGCGGTATCACCATGGCCTGCGGCACCGGAGCCTGCGCGGCTGCCGCGGCGGCCGTGAAAAAGAAGCTGTGCAGCGCAGACGTCCCGGTGACCGTCGTGCTCGACGGCGGAAAGCTGACGGTAAACGTAAGCCGCGACGGTCTGATCACGATGACCGGTCCCGCCGAGACCGTCTACGAAGGGGAGACGGAGATATGACGAGACCGAATCCCGGATACCGCGATCTGAAGGATTCATACCTGTTCTACCGCATCTCGCAGAAGGTAGCGGCCTACAGGGACTCCCACCCGGGCGTACGGCTCTACCGGCTCGGCATCGGGGACGTTTCGCTGCCGCTCTGCCCCGCGGTCACCGACGCTCTCCGTGCGGCTGTTGACGATCAGGGAGACAAGGCCCGTTTCCACGGATACATGCCCGAATGCGGCGCTCCGTTCCTGCGCCATGCCGTCGCGGAGCACTACCGCTCCCGCGGGACCGCCGTCGAAGACGGCGAGGTGTTCATATCGTCGGGGGCCAGCGACGAGCTGGGCGACATCCTCGATCTTTTCGACAGGTCGAACAGCGCCCTGGTCATCGAGCCGTCGTATCCCGCGTATATCGACGCGAACGTGATCGCAGGCAGAAAGATCATCCGCCTGGCGTCGGGAGAGGAAAACGGATTCCTTCCCTGCCCCGACGAAAACGCGGTCGCGGATATCATATATATCTGCTCTCCGTCCAACCCGACAGGCGCCGTCTTCGGACGCGAACTTCTCTCGCGATGGGTGGATCACGCGAACAGACACGGCTCTGTGATACTGTTCGACGCCGCTTACGAGGCGTTCATCGGGGACCCGGACATCCCCCGCAGCATTTTCGAGATCGAAGGCGCCAAGACCTGCGCGATCGAGATCTGCTCGCTCTCGAAGACCGCCGGATTCACCGGAACAAGGCTCGGGTATACCGTGATCCCGCGGGAGCTCGAGCGCGACGGGATGAGCTTCAACGAAATGTGGATCCGCAACCGCACGACGAAGACCAACGGCGTGTCGTATATCATCCAGCGGGGCGGCGAGGCTGTGTTCTCGCCCGAGGGCCAGCGTCAGATCAGGGAGAACATCGAAGTCTACAAAAACAACGCGAGAACGATAATGAAGACGCTCGACGGCGCCGGGATCACGTATTTCGGCGGAACTAACTCACCTTACGTGTGGATGAAATGCCCCGCCTCCGCGGGCGGAGACAGCTGGATGTTCTTCGACCGGCTGCTGAACGGGATACAGGTCATCGGCACCCCCGGAGCCGGATTCGGCTCCTGCGGGGAGGGATTCTTCAGGCTGTCTTCGTTCGGCGATCCGGATGAGACCGCGGCCGCCGCGGAGCGTCTCGGCGCACTGCTCAGAGAATAAAAACGCCGGGGCGCTGCCGCGCCCCGGGGGTTTTTTAGTATTCAGCCGTTCTTATACGCCTTCGAACTTCTTCACGTATCTTTGACAGTCCGGGATCATCTGTTCGCCGGGGGCGAAGCGGACCGCTCCGCGCCTCAGGTCCCATGGCGGCCGGACCCGGCTGAATGCTTGTTCCTGTATTCCTTCGGAGAGATCCCGAAGTGGTTTTTGAAGGTCCGGCGGAACGGAGAGGACGAGAGATACGATACCGCTTCGGATATCTTTTCGATGCTGAGGTCCGTCTCGATCAGCAGGTCGCAGGCGTGCATCATGCGCACCCTTTGCAGATACTGCTCGAAGGTGCATCCGTTGGTCTCCCGAAAGCGTCTGCTCACGTACGGCTGGGCGTAGTGAAACATGCCGCATATCTC
>CADCPG010000162.1 GCA_902803255.1 uncultured Ruminococcus sp.
CTTGCGGAAGAGGCGCCCGACCGGGGGCAGGGCGTCGAGTTTCAGCGACAGCGAAAGCCCCTTCGAGAACTTTTTCCAGGTCCGCTCACCGCGCTTTTTTATCTCTTCGACCGCAGCCTCGCGGGTCTTTTCCCAGAAGAGCGGCACCGCGAAGATGTGTGTGACCCTGTGTTTCCTTATCGTGTTGAGGACGGTGCGCGGCGAGAGGTCGCCGAGGCGCACGAAGGTCCGGGAGAAGAACGCGAACCAGATGTAAAGGGCGGAGAGCCCGAATATGTGGTAGAAGGGAAGGAGAGCGAGCAGCTTCAGCTCGCCTTCGAAGTGGCGCTTTACCGCGGGGCAGCTCCGGATGATCCCGGCGCTGCAGCGTATCTGTCCGGCGATCGCCTCCGCCCCGAAGGCGCAGCACTTGACGTTCGCCGAGGTCCCCGACGACATGACTATGATCTCCGAGCCGAATGCCCGCCCCGGAACGGCTGACCCGCCTTCCGAGAACAGCTCGGGAAATCCTATGCGCGGGCAGGGAAGAGGGAGCGCCTCTTCGTCCGGGAGCGACGTCCCGTCGGTGACGACGGCTGCGCAGGACATGTCGGCGAGGGTCTTTGCCGTCACCTGACCCGGCAGCCGGGTGTTGACGAGCAGCGGGCGGAAGCCGGCGCGGAGGATTGCCCAGAGCAGCTCGATCCATTCGGCGCTGTTGCCGGCTGCGAGCGCCACGACCGTGTCGCGCGGGGCGTCCGCCAGAGCGGGATGCGAGGCGAGATTCCCCGCCGCCCGAACCGACGCCGCTTCGGCCTCGCCGTAGGTGACCTTCAGCGTGCGGTATCCGCGGCTCTCCTCCCAGAGGACGTTCTCCTTTTCGCTGAACATGAGCCCGGATATCGCGGCGAGATCTCCTGCCGAGGCGTCGAGCTTCGACAACTTGGCTTCGACGAAGGAGTCGATATTCCGGTATCCGGCTATGTTTGCGGGGGTCATCGGGGCTTTTCCTCCATAAGCTAAATTATATCTTTTATATTATATCACAAAAAAGACGCGCAGGCAACAACAACTTTTCTCAGGAGATCAAACGGCTGAAAAAAGAGTCAAATGCACCGCAACGCGGCGGAAAACGCTTGAAAGAGAAAGCTTTTTGTGTTATACTAATAAGGGGAGGATCCTGCGCATGCGCGGGATTGGCGGACGGAAACGGGTCCGGCCGCTCTTCCGTCCCGGAACGGCGGGAGAAGCCCCTGAAAGATACACGGCCATCAGGAGGTCATCCATGAAAATCACAGTTGTAGGCAGACAGATGAGCGTGCCGGACGACATCCGCGCGCTTGCCGAAAAAAAGCTTGCCAAGCTCGACAAGTATTTCAGCAACGAGGGATCGGCGACGGTCACATTCAGCCGGAAGAGAAACAACGAGAACATCGAGATCACCATCTCCGCCGCAAATACGCTCTTCCGCAGCGAGACGAGCGACGAGACGTTCAGAAACGCGCTTGACAAAGCGGTGGACAATATCGACAGACAGATCAGAAAGAACAAGACCAGACTCGAGAAGCGGCTCCGCAAGAACGCCTTCAACGAGGTCGCTCCCGAGGAGGAGCTCTCCGAGCCCAGCGCCAGAGTCGTGCGGACCAAATCCTTCCGCATCAAACCGATGACGGTCGACGAGGCGATCATGCAGATGAATCTGCTCGGACATCAGTTCTTCGTGTTCGCCGACGAGTCGACCGGCGACACCTGCGTCGTATACTGCCGCAGAGATGGCGACTACGGACTTATAGTACCCGAGAAATGAGAGGTCTTTACATTCCGTCCGGCTACAGGTCCCAGCTGACGGCCCGGCAGACTCAGATAGCGATCAAAAAAATAAAGGATTTCTTCCAGACCGACCTGGCGAATCAGCTCAACCTAAGGCGCGTCTCGGCTCCGCTCTTCGTGAACCGGAGCTCGGGACTCAACGACAACCTCAGCGGATGGGAAAGACCGGTTTCATTCGACATGCTCTGCTCCCCCGGAGAAGAGTTCGAGATAGTCCAGTCACTCGCCAAGTGGAAGCGGATGGCGCTCGGCCGCTACGGCTTCGCCGTCGGAGAGGGCCTTTACACCGATATGAACGCCATACGGCGCGACGAGACCACCGACAACATCCATTCGGTCTTCGTCGATCAGTGGGACTGGGAAAAAGTCATAGAGAAGGACCGCAGGACGGAGGAGACGCTCCGCACGACGGTCAGATACATATACGACGCCCTGCGTCAGACCGAGAACTACATTGCCGACGACTACGGCTTCATCGGCCATCTGCTTCCTCCGGACATCACTTTCGTCACTTCGCAGGAGCTTGAGGACAGATATCCCGGGCTCGACCCCCACGGACGCGAGAAGGCGGCCGCGAAGGAATACGGAGCGGTGTTCATCGAGCAGATCGGCGGGGCGCTGCGCTCCGGAAAGCCGCACGACGGCAGAGCTCCCGACTACGACGACTGGACGCTCAACGGCGACCTCATGGTGTACTATCCGCTGCTCGACATGGCCCTTGAGCTCTCGAGCATGGGTATACGCGTCGACGGTGAGGCGCTGCTTCGCCAGCTCGACGAGGCTGGATGCCCCGAGAGGGCGTCGCTGCCATTCCACAGCGCGCTGCTGCGCGGCGAGCTGCCATACACGATCGGCGGCGGGATCGGGCAGTCGAGGATGTGCATGTTCTTCCTGCACAAGGCTCATATCGGCGAGGTCCAGGCGTCATGCTGGCCGGCCGACACGGTGAAGGCCTGCGAGGAGAACAACATCTTTCTGCTTTGATGACAGGCCGAAGTGACAATACATAACAATGCCCCGGGGCCGCTTGCGGCCCCGGGGCATTGTTTGAAGTTATTTTCGGCCGTTACCGGCGTCTGCCGTCAGGCTTTGTCAGTCTTCCGAATACGCCGATGTCCCGGCCATGCGGGAGACGTCGGAAAAGCCGTCGACCTTTCCCCGGCGGATGGCGCCGAATATGCGGTATTTCAGCCCCCTGTGCTGCCTGTCGAGCTCGGCGAGCAGCTTTTTCATTTCCTCCCGCTCGGTGTTGCCGTCGGCCGGGCAGAGGCGTCCCAGCGTCGGCAGGCCAGCCTTCGAGGCAAAGTAGCGGATGTCCTTCTCAGGCATGTATACGAGCGGCCGGATCACGGTGAGCCCGGTCCGGGAGAGGTATGTCACCGGGCTGAAAGTCCCGATCCTGCCCTCGTGGAAGAGGTTGAGCATGAAGGTCTCGACGACGTCGTCGAAATGGTGACCGAGCGCCACCTTGCCGCATCCGAGCTCCTTTGCGGCGCTGTTCACGGCCCCGCGGCGCATCGTGGCGCAGAGCGAGCAGGGGTTTTTCTCTTTTCTTATGTCGAATATGATCTTCGAGATCTCGGTCTTCACGACGTGATATTCTACACCGAGCGACGAACAGTAGGCCGCTATCTCCGAATAGTCGGCGCCTGGGAAGCCCATGTCGACCGATATGCCGGTGACGGTGAACTTCTTCGGATAGAATTCCGACAGCCCCGCGAGGGCGGTCAGCAGCGAGAGCGAGTCCTTGCCGCCCGATACGCCGACGGCGATCCTGTCGCCGTCCTCTATCATCGAATAGTCGTCTACGGCCCGACGCGTGAAGCTCAGCAGCCGCTTGTATTCATTTCCCGCCATCGAAGATCACCTCGCCAAGGTCAGCCGGACTGCCGAAACAGTACTTCGCGTTATTTTTCATGAATTCCGCGATCGCCGGCGTGCCTCCCGACCATCCCGCGTAGGCGAAATCTGCTCCGGCCGCGGCGGCCATGTCGAAGCCGTGCTTCAGGTCGTCGACGACCAGTATGTCAGAGACCCGGCAGCCGGCGCGACGGGCGATGTCGAAGAGAGGGTAGGGAGAAGGCTTGCGCTTCGACGGGTCGTCGTCCCAGTCGTATATCAGGTCGGGCAGGATGCCGAAATTCGCGAGCCAGTCGCGCTCGATCCCCTCCCTCACCGAATGCGAGACGACCGCGAGGATTATCCCGCGGCTGCGCGCTCCGTCGATGACGTCGCCGATGCCTTCGCAGGCGGTAGGGACGGTACGTTCCTGGAACCTCCGCCAGTTTTCGACCTCGAACTTCATCTCGTCTTCGTCGAGCTTCAGAATCTTCCGGCAGAGGTCGTCGAAGCCGGGCTCGAAACACAGGCCGAAAAACTCCTCGTATGTGTATTTTACGTCAGGCCTGAGGTGTTCGAGGGTGTCGACGAACGCCGGCCAGTTGATCTCGGGCGTCGACCGGACGGTGGTGTCGTCGTGGTCGAGCGCCAGCACTCTGTATCTGTATGCCATCTTCGTAACGGTCGTCCTCCGGCCGGCTCAGCGCCGTTCTCCGAAGGAGCAGCTTTCATAGATCTCCGACATCCGCTCCGTCATGACCCTGGGGGTGACGGACGGTCGGTCGCGGTAGAAGAAAAGTGGAGGGGAGACGTCGAGCCCGGGCGAGGCGCCGAGCACCGCCTCGCACAGGACGAGCGAAGGGGCCGACGCGGCGTCGGGGCAGACGAAAGTCATTTTTTTGGGTTCGAGCTTCACGGCCCTCATCGACGAAAACAGGTCGGGCAGGCGCGCCGGCCTGAAGACGACGTAAAAACTGCCTCTGTGGTCGAGAAGACGGGCGGCGGCTGCGCAGAAATCGGCGACGCCTCCGTGCAGTTCATGGCGCGCGGCGTCCGATTCGGGGTCGCCTTTCGCCTTTCCGGGGTGGGATATGTACGGGGGATTGGCAGCGACGGCGTCGAACCTTCCGCCGATACCGGGGTCGGTGTATCTCACCTCCCTGATGTCGCGGCGGACGACGCGTACCCTGTCCCCGAAGCCGTTCAGCGCTGCGGCGCGATCCGCCCTGTCCGCCGGCTCCTCCATGACCTCGATGCCGGTGACGCTCTCCGCCCTGCCGTATGCGGCGGCGGCGAGAGAGATCACGCCGCTCCCGCAGCCGAGCTCGCAGAGCCGGCGGCACTTTCGGATATACGCGGCGAGGAGCCAGGCGTCGGTGCCCCAGGCGAGGCCCTTTCCGCTCTCGATGATCTTTATCTTTCCGGCGATCCGAATGACCTCTCCCGGACGGAGGGAGACCGCGGTGCGGCCTTTCCCGGAACTTCCGTTTTTATCTTCGTATTCTGTCATTTTAAGCCTCCGACGGGGGACGTATGCGTGCTTACGGCGTATAAAACAATTCCGGCTGCCGGGCTTTGAGCCCGGCAGCCGCCGGTCGTTTAATTGCCTCCGGCGGCGGATAGACCGCCGCCTGCGGGAATTATTCCTCGGGCTTCGGAGCCTCTACCGGGCAAACACCGGCGCAGCTGCCGCAGTCGATGCACTTCTCGGGGTCGATCTCGTACTTGCCGTCGCCCTCTTTGATAGCGCCCACCGGGCACTCTTCCGCACAGGTTCCGCAGGAGATGCAATCATCGCTGATCTTATAAGCTACCATCTGTTCGTCCATCCTTTCGTAAGATTAGGATCGTGATTTCCTGCCTCCGCCCGTCCGCTGGGCGGACGGGCGGAGGCGGTATAACATGCCGCGCGGCCGAAGCGCAGCGGCGATCTCTCATATATATTTTATCATAAAATCCGGAAAATGCAAGGGGGAAGCGGGTAAAACATCAAATAATTTCGGCCCGGAACTCAGTCTTCGGGTATATCCTCATCCGCGGGGGCGGTCCTGTCCTTCCCGCGCCTGCCCTTCGACGGCTGGTCGTCCTCGGGCGGAGCGGCGAGTCTCACCACTTTTATATCGTCGAGCGGGTAGCGTTTCGGGGGCTCCTCAGGGGCGCTGTCGAGCCGCACCTTCATGGTCAGCGGGATCGGACGGAGCTCGCACACCGTGCCGCGTCCGTCGGGCGTGTCGACAACAGAGCCCGGCGTCGGAAGCTTTGAAAGTCCGTCCTCGTAGGTCGGATGCTCGAACTTCAGGCAGCACATGAGCCTGCCGCAGTTGCCCGATATCTTCGACGACGTCAGCGCCAGCCCCTGCTCCTTGGCCATCTTTATCGTGACCTGGGCATAGTTCGGCAGGAACGACGAGCAGCAGAGCTTGCGCCCGCAGACTCCCTTTCCGCCGAGCATCTTTGCCTCGTCACGGATGCCGATCTGGCGCAGTTCGATGCGCGTGCGGAAGACCGACGCGAGATCCTTCACGAGCTCGCGGAAATCGACGCGCTGCGCAGCGGTGAAATAAAATATGAGTTTGGTGTTGTCAAATGTGTACTGGGCGCCGACGAGCTTCATGTCGAGGCCGCGCGCAGCTATCTTCTCCCTGCAGATCGCCTCGGCTTCGGGCTCTCTCCGGACGTTGTCGGCGTGATGTTCGAGGTCGGCCGGTGTCGCCTTGCGGATCACGGGCTTGAGAGGCTGTACGATATCCTCCTCCGCCACTTTGCGGTTCGGGAGCGCTACCTCGCCGAGTTCGGTCCCTCTGGCGGTCTCGACGAGCACCTTGTCGCCCTGCGAGAGCTTCGCTCCGGCCGGAGGCGCGAAATAATACACCTTTCCGCCCTGC
This sequence comes from uncultured Ruminococcus sp., assembly GCA_902803255.1. GTDB lineage: Bacteria > Bacillota > Clostridia > Oscillospirales > CAG-272 > CAG-390. The sequence continues at coordinate 6,534 of CADCPG010000162.1, forward strand.
GGGAAGTGCACTCCCACGATCTCGACGCCGTTCTCCGGTTCCCCGCTCCTCTGCCTTTCAGCGACGTCGGCGGGGAGGTCGAACACATCGTCGAGAGTGGGGTCGGGGGGCACGGGCTCAGCCGGCCTGCGGTCGCGGTCCTCGGGGGTCTCGAGTATGCCGAACCCGGTGTCTCCGTCGAGCCAGGAGTCGTCGGAGAAGAGCGGCTCTCCGCCGGACGTCTGCGGGATCTCGTCATTGCGGATCTTTTCGCCGCCGTCTCTCACGCGCCGCTGGTCACGGTCTCTCTCCCTGTTCCTGTCCCTGTCGCGGTTCCGGTCCCTGCCGCGGTTCCGGTCACCGTCTCTGTCTCTTCCGCCCTCGCCCTGCTGCTGTTTCTGCTCGGGGGAGCCGGCGTCTTTCGGGGCCTGCGCTCCGCTCTTCTGATCTTCCGGGCGGCCGCGGTTTTTTCCGCCGTGGCGGGGCCGTCTGCGGTCGTTCTTCTGCCGACCGGACTGCTCGTTTTCCTGCTGACGCGCGGGGGATGACTGCCCGCTCTGCCTTTCGGCCTGAACGGAGTCCGCCGGGGAGCGCTGTCCTTCGACGGAGCTGTCTCTGTTCCTGTCTTTGGTCTGTCTGCCGCCGCCGTTTCCGTCGCGTCCGCGCCCGCGGCGGTTCCTGCCGCCCCGTTTGGCGCCGTGTCTTTCGTTATCGCTGCCGCTGCCGGCCCCGCCCGGGCCGTTTTCGCCGTAGGTCGATCCGCCGGATGCGCCGGTGTTCGGATTCTTTTCTATATCGTCCATTCTTTTTCTTTCCTGTCCGTGTCGTATATATCGTTTTGTCAGTTTTTTCCGCTTTGCGTAAAAGCTGTTTATTTGTCTTTTCTTCACCGCCCGGCGGCGGAGCGTGAGGCGGGGCGGCCTCAGAGCATCTTCGCGTCGCCGAGGAATTTCATAAGGGTCAGTCTCGTGTTCATGTTCCGAGCGAGCGAGGTCTTTGCCTCATCCGCGAGGTCCGACAGCCCCATGAGCCGGCTCACCGTGAACTTTTCCGACAGATCCGCTGCCCGCTCGCGGTCGGTGTAGAAGAGCGGCGCGGCTTTTTGCGGTCCGCACTTCCGGAAAGCCACGAGATCGCGGAGCGCGAGCGAGATCTCGGCCATGACGGCCGCGGCGGCGTCGCGCGAGGAGCAGCCGCGCATCAGGACTGTCATCGCCTCGGCTCCGCCCGTCCTGTCGGCGGCAAGTTCGACGAACCTGTCGGCCGTCTCTCTCGCTTCGGCGGCGATGTCCTCCCCGCCTCCGTCAGCGGGGACGTCGAGCCTGAGGGCGGGCGCCCTGCTGCGCACCGTCTCGAGGAGAGCCCGGCTGTCGCGGCAGAGAAGGAGAATGACGGCGTAGGGAGGCGGTTCCTCGAGCGTAAGGAGAAAGGCGTTCTGCGCCTGGACCGTCATCGAGTCGGCCGAGCGGAGGATGTATACCTTGAAATCAGATTCTGACGGGGTGATCCGTATGTCTGCCCTGAGGGCTCTTACGGCGTCGACGCCGAGCGTCGCCCTGCCTTCTTCGGGGCCCGACACTGTGACGTCGGGCGAGATCCCCGCCGCGATGTTCCGGCAGCTGCGGCATTTTCCGCACGGCAGCGGGAGACCGGCGGTTTCCCTGTTTTCGCATGACAGCGCCTGTGCGAAGCCGACCGCGAATCCCAGGCGTTCCGCCTCGCTGCCGCCTTCGACGGTATAAGCGTGCGATACCGACGGACCTCCGCTCTCCGAGAGCATCGGCAGGAGGCGCTCCTTGAGAGCGCGGCAGCCGCGAAGCTCCGGAAAGAGCTCTTTTCTACCAGCACTGTCGCTTCCCGTGCCTATTCCGCTTCCGTCTCCGCGTCCGGATACGGAGGATACCGGGTCTTTGTAGTTCGTCTGCATCTTCCGCCTCCGCTTCAGGATCGTCAGTGCAGCTTGCCGTACGTCAGTGGCGTCCCGGCCCGCCGCATCTATTAATTATATAACATGATATAAAATATGTCAAGCAGAATCGGTCCGCGTGAGATCGGTGTCATGTTCCGCAGGGCGCCGGGGGCGGGGGTCATTGACATACTTCACTCAAAATGATATAATATCGTTATGATTTATTATCGCCGCCGTAAAGCGTTTTTTCCGCCCGCGGAGAGCGGGGAAGGGCGGCGAAAGACGTTCCCGTCGCGCCGGAGAGCGGCGCGGGCGCGGAAAAATCATCAAAAAGTCATTTTTCCGTCAACCGCTTGACAATCGCGAAAATTATAATATAATAGTTATATCTGAATGAACATCCGCCCGCGGGATACGTCCGCCGGGCGGAAAAACACCGCAGGAGGAAGAACTCTTGATAGAAGTCAGAGACCTGGTGAAGAAATACGGCTCGAACACGGCTGTCCGCGGCATCTCGTTCAACATCGAGAAGGGGAAGATATACGGACTGCTCGGGCCCAACGGAGCCGGCAAATCCACCACCATGAACATAATGACCGGCTGCCTCTCGGCCACGTCCGGCAGCGTGAAGGTCGACGGATTCGACATCTTCGAGCAGCCTGCAGAGGCAAAAAAGCGGATAGGCTATCTGCCCGAGATACCGCCGCTGTACATCGACATGACACCGAAGGAATACCTGAACTTCGTCGCAGAGGCCAAGGGCGTGCCGGCGTCGAAGCGCGACAGACAGGTCGGTGAGGTGCTTGAGCTCACCGGCACCGACGGCGTGAAGGACAGGCTGATCCGCAACCTCTCGAAGGGATTCAGGCAGAGGGTCGGCATTGCCCAGGCGATGATCGGAGACCCCGAGATAATCATCCTCGACGAGCCTACCGTCGGTCTCGACCCCAAGCAGATCAAGGAGATCCGCGAGCTCATACGCGACCTCGCGCAGGTCAAGACGGTCGTGCTCAGCAGCCACATCCTCGCCGAAGTCGCCGAGGTCTGCGACCATGTCCTCATCATCTCGAACGGGCGGCTGGTCGCCGACAGCGAACTCGCCGACCTCGAGGAGGAGGCCGGCAGATCGAACGGACTTACGGTCAGGGCGCGCGGAAGCGCGGCCGACGTGAAGGCGCTGCTCGAGAGCGTCGCCGGCCCCGGAAGCGTCTCGGTGACCGGCAGCTCGGACGGAATCACCGAGGCCGTCGTGAAGAGCGGAGCGGGCAGGGAGGCCGAAGGCGCGTTCCGCGACAAGGTATTCTTCGCCTTCTCGTCCGCAGGCATCCCGATCCGCGAGATGTACCACAGGGAGAGCTCGCTCGAGAGCATCTTCCTCGAGCTCACCGAGAAGGATATATACGGCGGTGCGGAGGAGGACGACGGAGACGTCATACCCGGAGTTCCGGACGGAGGCTCCGCATACGGCGGTACGGCCGCCGGCGCCGCCCCGGAGAAACCGTCCGGAAAGAAGAAAAAGTCAGCCGGCGGATCCGGAGACTACACACCGCTGTTCGGCGGCGGTGAAGGAGAAGAGGAAGAGGATAAAGGGAAAGGAGACGACGACTGATGGAAGCGGTATTCAAACGTGAGTTCAGGTCGTATTTCACCGGTATGACCGGATGGATCTTCTTTGCCGTGCTCTTCATATTCTGCGGCATCTTCACGACCGCCATAAATCTGCTGGGGCATGCGGCGTCGTTCGAGTATGTGCTCAGCAACATGACCATAGTGCTGCTGTTCCTCATGCCCGTGCTCGCGATGCGCAGCCTCGCCGAGGAGAAGAGGAGCCGCACCGACGGACTGCTCTACTCGCTGCCGGTCGGCATGAGGGACGTGGTCGCCGGCAAATATCTCGCCCTCGTTTCGGTCTGGGGCATCGCCTGCCTCGCGATAGGCGCCGTCCCGCTGATCCTTTCGTTCTACGGAAAGATCTATTTCGCGTCGGCCTACGGGACGCTGCTCGGCTTCTTCCTGCTCGGCTGCGCCCTGCTCGCGATATGCATGTTCTTCTCGTCGCTGATGGAGAACCAGATACTCGTGGCGGTCAGCGGCTTCGGTTCGCTCCTGCTGCTCTATCTCATGAACGGCATCGCGTCGCTCATCCCGGCCGGAGCCGGGACTTCGCTCCTCGCCTTTATCGCCGTCGAGGCAGCGGCAGCCGTCATCCTCTATCTGCTTACGAAGAACATCTGGACGTCGGTCGGAGCCTTCGCCCTGCTGGCGGTACCGACCGTCACCGTCTACCTTGTCAAAAAGTCGCTCTTCGAGGGCCTTTTCCCGAAACTGCTCGGTTATACGGCGGTGTTCGACCGCTTCGACAGCTTCGTCAACGGCATCTTCGACATCACCGC
>CADCPG010000163.1 GCA_902803255.1 uncultured Ruminococcus sp.
AGATACACCACCGACGAGAAGGGCGATTCGGTCAGGATGTTCGATATCATCCACGACACGATCGACTTCGACCTCGGCAGGATATTCGCCTATCAGAACAGCGAAATGAGCGAGATGCCCAGCATTGCCGCGTCTGACGGAATGAGCTGGGGCGCTCAGGCACAGATCAAGATCAAGGCACTCAAGAAGCAGATTGCAAATGACCTTACAGGCCCGCTCAGAGAAGTCATCGGCTGAGACTGACACGGGCAGAAGCCCGATCTCAGAGGAGCGGCTGAACAGCCGGGGCAGCCGCGACAGCGGCTGCCCCTTTTATACAGCAAACAGGAAGGAACGGAAAAAACGAAATGGCGGGAAAAGAAAAAAAAGCAATGAGGACAGAGCATCCGCGCCCCGATTTCAGGCGCGACTCATGGGTGTGTCTCAACGGGCTGTGGGAGTTCGCCGAGGACCCCGGATGCAGCGGCAGAGAGCGCGGAATGCAGGCCGCCGACGCCCCGGACAGCCTCTTCGACCTTAAGATCAACGTGCCGTTCTGCAGAGAATCCGAACTCTCGGGGCTCGGGTACAGAGACTTCTGCGATGCCGTCTGGTACCGGAAGAAGCTCATGATCTCGGAAGGCTGGCTCGAGGACGGCAAGCGGCTGCTCCTCCGGATCGGCGCATGCGACTGGAAGACACGGATCTGGGTCAACGGAAAGCCCGCGGGAGAGCACACCGGCGGATATACCGACATCTGCTGCGACATCACACCCTTCGTCGAGGACGGTGACAACGTCATAACCGTGATGGCGGAGGACAGGACTCGCTCGGGCGCCCAGCCGTCGGGGAAACAGTCGATGCAGTGGGCGTCGCACGGCTGCTTCTACACCCGCACGACGGGCATATGGCAGAGCGTGTGGCTCGAGAGCGTGCCGGAGGACCGGATCACGTCGTTCCGGATATTCCCGGACACGGAAGGACAGACTGTGTCGGTCGTGCTGGCGGTCTCGGGACCTCATTCCGAAGGAATGACCGTCAGGGCGGAGGCCGATTATGAAGGAAAGAGCGCCGGCACCGCCGAAGCGCGCGTGTCGGGCGGAGCGGCGGTCGTGAATATCCCGCTGTCAGAACTACACCTCTGGGAGATCGGAAACGGACGGCTCTACGGGCTGAAACTCACCCTGTCGGGCGGGGCGCTCCCGGATACCGTACGCAGCTATTTCGGCATGCGCAGCGTCAGGGTCCGCGACGGTTTCGTATACCTCAACGGAAAGCGCATATTCCAGCGCCTCGTGCTCGACCAGGGCTTCTATCCCGACGGCATATACACCGCCCCCTCCGAGCAGGCGCTGATCGATGACATCGAGCGCTCTCAGGCCTGCGGATTCGAGGGCGCCAGGCTGCACCAGAAGATCTTCGAGCCGCTCTTCCTCTACCACTGCGACCGCCTCGGGTACATAGTGTGGGGAGAGCACGGCAACTGGGGGGCCGATATCTCGGGGAGGGACGGCTGGGCGTCGTTCATTCCCGAATGGGTCGAGTGCCTGCGGCGCGACTTCAACCATCCCGCGATCATAGGCTGGTGCCCGCTGAACGAGACACAGCGCAATCAGGATCCGTCGTTCGTCAGGGCTCTGGCGGCCGTGACGAGGACCTTCGATCCGACGAGGGCTTATATCGACGCCTCGGGCTGGACCCACGTCGAGCGCCTGTCCGACATCCCCGACAACCACGACTACGAACAGGATCCGAAAGTCTTCCGGGCGAGATACGAGGCTCAGGAGAAGAACGGGGAGCCGGCCGACACGCGGCACAATCCCTTCCCGGTGACGACGAGATTCGTCAGTGAATACGGCGGGATCAGGTGGTCGGTCGACGGAAACGGCTGGGGATACGGCAACGCCCCGGCGACTCCCGATGAATTCATCGGGCGCTTCAGAGGCCTGACTGACGCCCTCCTCGACAACAGATCGGTTGGCGGGCTCTGCTACACCCAGCTGACCGACGTCGAACAGGAGGTCAACGGTCTGTACACCTACGGACGGCAGGCGAAGTTCGACCCGGCGATATTCAGGGCGATCCTCTCGCGCAGGGCGGTCATCGAGACCGAAAGCGACGCGGAAGAGGAATGAGCCTCCGGGCGAAAACTTAAATAACGGTGCCGGCCGGACAGAACGCAGCCGGCGAAGAAAGGCAAGACAAATGAGTGAAAAAATGAAGGCAGCGGTGCTCTTCGGCAACGAAGACATAAGATATTCGGACTGGGACAAGCCCTCGCCGGGACCGGGCGAGGTCCTCGTGCGGGTGCTCGCTTCGGGCATCTGCGGCTCGGACGTCCCGAGAGTGCTCGCGAACGGAGCGCATTTCTACCCGGTGGTGCTCGGGCACGAGTTCGCCGGAGTCATCGAGGAGACGGGAGAGGGCGTCGGCGGACTGAAGCCCGGCGATCACGTATCGGGCGCACCCCTGCGTCCCTGCATGAAATGCCCCGACTGCGCGAGAGGGAACTACTCGCTCTGCAAGCACTACTCGTTCATCGGTTCGAGAGAGCAGGGAAGCTTCGCGCAGTACGTCGTGCTGCCCGCTGTTAACGCGGTGAAGTATTCGCCTTCGGTCCCGGCCGAGCAGGCCGCCATGTTCGAGCCGTCGACCGTCGCGCTGCACGGCATCTTCCTCAACGGCAGCCCGACCGCCGAGTACACCGCGATCTGCGGAGGCGGCACGATCGGCATGTTCACGATGCAGTGGTCGAAGATCCTCGGCGCCCGCAGGACGGCGGTGTTCGACATCCTTCCCGAGCGTCTCGAGCTGGCGAAGCGCCTGGGGGCCGACGCCGTGTTCGACTGCCGCGACCCCGGATTCGCCGACGCCGCGAGGGAATACACCGGAGGTGAGGGATTCGGCGCCGTATACGAGACGGCTGGACAGCCCGCGACGATGAAAACTGCCTTCGAGCTCGCCGCGAACAGGGCGTCGGTCTGCTTCATCGGCACTCCCCATACAGAAGTCTCCTTTACTCCGCGCATGTGGGAGAACCTCAACCGCAAGGAGTTCAGACTTACCGGCTCGTGGATGAGCTACTCCGCCCCATTCCCGGGAAAAGAGTGGCAGCTGACCGCCGAGTGCTTCTCCGACGGAAGGCTGAAATTCGACGACAGCTTCATCTTCGCGAAGTTCCCGCTCGAGAAGTGCGCCGAGGCTTTCGAGCTCTTCAAGACGCCGGGGAAGGTCCGCGGAAAAGTGATGTTCATGATCGGCTGAGCCTCTCCGGGTGCGGCAGCGTCTGCAATATCCGGCGCGCCGCTCCTTCAAAAACAGTCCGCCTGCCGCCGCCCTGCGCGCCGCGGCAGGCGGACTTTTCATCCCGCTGCGCACGGCTTCGCGGCGGGAGGTCACCCGGATACCGGGAGACCTCCTGTTCGATTTTATCTCCGGAAATGAATTTTTGCCGCACCGGTTTATGCAGAATGCCGAATTCGGTGCCTGATCTGCCGGCGGAAGAGGAATTCTGTTGACTTTGCCGCGAAAGTATAGTATAATTAGATGAATTTTTTCACACAGGAGTATGGCAAATGGAACGTGTATTCAACTTTTCGGCAGGACCTTCAATGCTTCCGCTTCCGGTGCTCGAGAGAGCCGCGGCGGAGATGGTGAACTACGGCGAATCGGGTATGTCGGTCGCGGAGATGTCGCACCGCTCGCCCGACTTCGAGCCGATAATCGCCGCGGCGGAGGCCGATCTCAGAAAACTGATGAAAATTCCCGACGACTATGCCGTGCTTTTCCTCCAGGGCGGAGCCTCGACTCAGTTCGCGGCGGTTCCTCTCAACCTCATGCCCGCCGGCGGGAAAGCAGACTATGTGGTTTCGGGTCAGTTTTCCGGAAAGGCATTCACCGAGGCGGGCAAATTCGGCGACGCCGCCTGCATCGCCACCTCTAAGCCCGACGGCTTCCGCTACGTGCCTCACGTGTCGGCGTCCGACCTCAGGCCCGGAACGTCGTACCTTCATATCTGCTTCAACAACACGATATACGGGACGAAATACAACTATATCCCGCAGACCGGAGATGTCCCGCTGGTTGCCGACATGTCGTCGTGCATCCTCTCGGAGCCGGTCGACGTGACGAAGTTCGGCGTGATCTACGCCGGCGCCCAGAAAAACATGGCTCCCGCCGGAATGACGCTCGTCGTAGTGCGCCGCGACCTTCTCGGCAACGCCCGCCCCGAGTGCCCGACGATGCTCGACTGGAAGACGATGGCCGACAACGGCTCGATGTACAACACGCCGCCCTGCTACACCATCTACATGGCCGGCCTCGTATACAAGTGGCTGCTCGACATGGGCGGTCTCGAAGAGATGGCAAAGCGCAACCGCGAAAAGGCCGCGCTCCTCTACGGCTATCTCGACTCGCAGAACTACTATATCGCCCCCGTGCTTCCCGGCCACCGCTCGATGATGAACGTGACTTTCGTGACCGGCGACGCCGACCTCGACAGGAAATTCGCCTCCGAGGCGACCGCCTGCGGCTTAAAGAACCTCAAGGGACACCGCTCGGTCGGCGGCATGAGGGCATCGATCTACAACGCGATGCCGAAAGAGGGCGTTGAGAAGCTTATCGCCTTCATGGAAGACTTTGCAAAGAACAATCCGAAGAAATAAGGTGATTCCGCGATGAAAAAGATAAAGCTCATGAACAGGATCGCAGCCGTCGGCACCGACAGGCTCGACAGAAAAGTCTACGAGGTCGGCGAAGCGGTCGAGGCCCCCGACGCCATAATGGTCAGGTCGGCCGCTCTCCACGACCTCGAGTTCAACCCCGAACTGCTGGCGATCGCCCGCTGCGGCGCCGGCGTCAACAACATTCCGGTCAGCCGCTGCAGCGAGGCGGGCATCGTCGTGTTCAACACGCCGGGCGCCAACGCAAACGCGGTCAAGGAGCTCGCCCTCTGCGCGCTCGCCCTGGCGTCCCGCGGCATCGTGGGCGGCATAGAGTGGGCAAAGACGATCGACAGGTCGTCTGACGTGGCGGCCGCCGTCGAGAAGGGCAAGGGCGCCTTCGCGGGCATCGAGCTCTGGGGCAAGACGCTCGGTATCATCGGACTCGGAGCGATCGGAGGCCTTGTCGCCAACGCCGCGACGCACCTCGGCATGAACGTGCTGGGCTATGACCCCTACATCACCGTCGACGCCGCCTGGAAGCTCTCGAGATCGATCGGACACGCGGCCTCGCTCGACGAGATCTACGAAAAATCCGACTACATCACACTCCACATCCCGTCGGTGCCCGCGACGAGAGGCATGATCAACGCACAGACGCTCGCAAAGATGAAGGACGGAGTGAGGATCATCAACCTCGCAAGGGCCGATCTCGTGAACGTCCCCGATATCGCCGCCGCGCTGGACAGCGGAAAGGTCGCCTCCTACGTCACCGACTTCCCGACGAACGAGACCGTCGCCGTCCCGCAGATCATCAACATCCCGCATCTCGGAGCGTCGACCGCCGAGGCCGAGGACAACTGCGCCGTCATGGCCGCCGACGAACTCAACGAGTATCTGATCACCGGAAACATCCGCAATTCGGTCAATTTCCCGTCGGTTGACGTCCCCGTTACCGGCAACAGCAGGGTCAGCGTGCTCCACCGCAACGTCCCCTCGATAATCGCCGGCATCACCGGCGCGGTATCCGCCAAGGGACTGAACATCGAGAACATGACTAACAAGTCGCGCGGCGACAACGCCTGCACTCTGCTCGAGATAAGCGGAGGAAAACTGAAGGAAGACGAGGCGTCGAAGCTGGCTTCCGATATTGCGTCGATCGAAGGAGTGCTTCGCGTAAGGACCATCTGAAGGTGAGATAAAAGTGGGAAAGAAAGATTCGGTAGTAATAGCTGTCGCTGCCGTTCTCGCTCTGGTGATCGTCGGCGGGATCGGCGTGCTCATAGCCGATACGGTGAAGAAGAACATACCGGAGGAAACATCGGAGCGCGGCAGCGGTACGTCGCTCACGGAGACCCCCGAAACGTCCGCGGCTCCTGTGGAGGAGTCAGTGACGGATCTGCCTTTTCCGACCGCACCTGTCCAGACGAGAGAGATCACCACGCAGGAGGTGACGACGGAGGAACCGGTAACGGTGCCCGTCACCACACCGGAACCGACCACAGAGGAGATCACCACCGCCGCTCCCACGCTGCCCGTCACACAGCCACCGACAGTCCCCGCGGACCCGTCGACGGCCGTATTCGTCCCGACGCACGTCGAGGGCTCGACCCTGACCGGCAGGACTGAGAAGGGGTACGACATCGAGGTGAAGGACGGGATCACATACGTCGCCGGCCTGATGATAGCCAACAAGACCTACAGTCTGCCGTCGAGCTATACCGCGGCAGGCGGAAAGCTCGTCCCGGAAGCCGAGAAGGCCTTCAACGAAATGAAGGCGGCCGCGGCGAAGGAGGGCATAAAATTCAGGTATTTCTCGGGCTACCGCAGTTATGAACTGCAGACCAGCCTGTACGACAGGTACGTCAAGAACGACGGAAAGGCGGCAGCCGACAGGTATTCCGCCCGTCCCGGCCACTCCGAGCATCAGACCGGTCTCGCCTTCGACATTACCGACGACAAGTACACGATGGTCGAGGGCTTCAAGAACACCGCCGCCGGCAAGTGGCTCGCGGCGAACGGCTGGAAGTACGGATTCATCCTCAGATACCCCGAGAACGGCGAGGAGATAACCGGCTACATGTTCGAGCCGTGGCATTTCCGTTATATCGGCTCCAACGCGGCCGCGATATACGCCTCCGGACTCACGCTGGAGGAATTCCTGGGGATCACCTCGGTATATCCGGACTGAATCACACAATTTATAACGCCTCCTGCGGAATGCCCGCAGGAGGCGTTTTTACGAGAACGGATCTCGATTGTATTGCTTTACGGGACCGCTCTCGCGAACACGTGACGGTCGCCGGAGCGACAGCCAGCCGGTCAGCCGGCGGCGGTCCCCGGCCGGCATCACGCGGGGCTTCAGCGGAACCTGTCGAACCAGAGCCGCAGCTCCTCGTGCATGACGTCGCCGTGGGCGTGCTTTCTGCACTCGAGGGTGCGCAGTTCGGCATAGCCTCCGGCTCTGCGCACGCCGGCTATGTATTCGGTCGAGAGAGCGTAGTCGACGGTGACGTCGTGAGCGCCGTGCCAGATCTTGATCGGGCAGGGAAGGAAGGTGTGGCGCTTCCCGTCGATCACGACGGTGCGGTTGTACCACGGGTCGAGCCCCACCGTCTTTTCGGGCTCCCATACGCCGGTCTCAGTGAACCCGTACTCCTCGGATATGATGTCCTTCAGAAGGAAGCCCTCCTTCTTTTTCGGGACGTCCCACGAACCGCGGTATCTGACTCCGTTCACCGTCACCTCTTTCAGATTGAGGCGCGGGTAGAACAGCCCGACCGCCCTGACGGTCCCGGGGTAGAGATTTACGTAGTTCATCGCCGACAGGCCTCCCATCGAGGCTCCGCTGACGAAGAGGCCCGGCTCGACGTTGTAGTTCTTCAGTATGTACCTGTATGCCCGCCAGACAGCCTCGGTGTAGCGGCGGTTGCCGTACGAGCGGCCGTCGGGCCGGGTCCCGTGGATGTCGAA